>CAZBDF010000437.1:0-4219 GCA_964490385.1 uncultured Lentimicrobiaceae bacterium
CGAAGCTACGAGATCAACCTTAGTAGCCGGAATAAATTTGGCTTCGGGCATGGTACGGTAATAAATGCAACTTTCGGCACACAAACCGCAATGTACACAACTGTTCAGATGTGTCAGTAATTTACTGTCCTTGGGTTGACGAAGAACTTTAAGCCCTTGTTCAATTGTTTCTTTACTTATCTTTTCCATGTAATAAAAGGCTTAGTGGGTTTGTTTTGGAGGCCATACATTGCGCCAGCCAAAAAAGTATCCAAGGTGGTAACGGGCGGCAAAAAAGTAAATCGTGTGTTTGAGTTTGCTCAGTGGAACATAAAGGAGTAATAAACTTGCCACTATAAAATATAGTGGGATTATTGTACTTTCGACCATTACCAGGGCCGTGATAAATTGAAATACAGTAACCAGCAGGTTCGAAATGTAATCGTCAGGATTCGACAGGGCACGCATCTGTTGTTTAGCTATTCTCTTTATCAAAATCCCTAATCCGGATACACCGGTAATGATTAGGAATCCAAATATTATCCAGGATGTTAGCCCGGTAATTGGAATTTGCAAAAGCAAGATCAGGAAAATGAAAATCGATAAAAAGGTTCCCAGGTGATACAATATGCCTGCTGTATAAGTTGGCATATGCAAATAGGCCGATTCCTTTTTCGTTGGGCTCATTGCTCCCGTAAAGGAGTAAGGAATTGCCGCAGATGGCTTGCCTATTGGATTAGAATAATCTTTGGGTTTGCCCAATTTAATCAATCTGATGGTGTGAAACAAAAGGCTGCCAATACAAATTGCCAGCGAAGCCAATGCAAGCCAGTGGTACCAGGTCATTTTTATTGTTTTATTTGGTTGTTGTCATAGTTTACTAAGTAGAAGGTGTTTTATATTCTCTCATTTTTCAATAGGTAAATTGGAAAGTTGATTAGAGTGAAATCCCAACACCTTGGGATTGTAGAGGATGATGAATAGGATCCTAAGACAGGTGTAATGCCATTTTCCATCATTTCATCACTCCATTATTCCATCACTCCAATTCTTATACGCAACCATCGGGTTTAGGTAACCCGGCAACCCGGCAAGCACCGCGGGCAGGTCCCAAAGGGAAGAGTTCATATATTTCACGCAACCTCAATCCGGATTCTTTGCAAATGGTCCTGATCATCGGGGCCATACCTTTTTCTTCAAAGTTGCTCCTGATGATGTTTACTATGGCCCAATGCTTTTCACTCATATCTTCAATCCCGTCAAATTTTGCTATGAGGCGGGCAACGTCTTCATTCCAAATTTCTGGCTTTGATAAAAAACCATCGCCATCTACTTCAAATACCTTGTTTTCAATTTCAATTGTTGGCATAATTTATTGTTTATTTTTTGGATGTGATCCTGTAAGTTCTTGATTCTTATTTTTTCATCATATAGCTTCCTTTTCTTTGGCTGGAAGCCAGAAGCCGGAAGTCAGAAGATAGCTTCCGTCTGCTGGCTTCTGACTTCGGTCTTTAGACTGTTAGCATTTTATGTTTTCATTTGTTGAAGCCTTGGATTTTCAAACCATTAAGATATTAGTTGCCTTTTTAGTTTAAAGTTTCGTCTTCATCAAATTTATCCATTACTTCATTCGCGCTCAACCCACTGTCGGGCAATACAAAATCAGGGCAAAAGCTCAGTGCTTCTTTTACAACATACCGATTGCAGTATTCCCAATTTTCAGTTTCTGTTTTGCAATAGCTTTTCAAGTAGTTTGCACGGCTATCTTTATCTAATTTATAGTCGTCGGCATTAACCAGGCGGCAAATATCAATGTTCGGACAAACTGCTTCAATCATATTGCATTATTGTTTTGAGAGGCGAAAATTATAAAATATTATCGTCGGACGAGATTACTTTGATTTGTAGATTTGGGAAATAAAAAGGGTAGCTGGAATAGGGCTTAGAAATTGTATTTTAGGCCGGGAGGTAATAATTAGATATTCAGATATTTAGCTAAATAGATTATTTTGAGGATAAGCGTAATTAGAATGAAACTAAAAAACAGCTATTGCTTAATTTATAGATAGACTGAATTGATAGATAGGCTGAATTGGTGCTTGGATGAAGCTGACACATTTTTTTTGGGTTTTGGAATTTAGCCAGAGGCATCACAATGTGAAAATTTTGAGTTTTCATGTTAAAAAAGTAACATTTGAGTTTAAGGACAGGCTCTGGTGTCATGTCAAATATATTATGACGATTGAAAGTACTCCGCACGTTTCAATGTCAAGGCCTGACTTTCAATCGTCCGCCGGCTGGCGGACATTGAAACGTCAAAATAACCCGATACTTCTCAATTGACATGACACTAGTTAATCTTTGGCTTACCCGAATTGATCAATATGCTAATGAAAATAAACAGTATCTAATGACAGATGAATCTTTGGATAGGGGCAAACCAGCAAAAAAAATAACTTTATCTTAACAGATCAGGAAATTTGCTGTATATTTACAGACTTCATAAAAACACCACCATCATGAAAAAACTCATCGTTATTTGTATTTCTGTAGCTTTTTTTGTTATTGCTATCAATGCTAATGCGCAACAGGTTATTGCCTCTGCTGGCGGCTATTACGAAGGAGATAATATTTCCATCAGCTGGACTTTGGGCGAACCTGTTATCGAAACTTTTACAGGTGCTGATATCATCCTAACACAGGGATTTCAACAGCCTTACAGTTTTTACCTCTCACAGGTCTTGAACATACCTGCCGGATGGAGTGGAATTTCCGGCTATATCGACCCACTGAACAAAGGTGTGGAAGACATGTTTTCACCGCATATCCCCGACTTCATCTTCATGGCCTCAATGACTAATTATTATTATCCCGATGGCGGCGTGAATACCATTAATAACTGGGACTACCAAACGGGGTATAAGGTAAAGGCAGAGAATGAATTTGATGTAACTCTTACAGGATCTAAAATTGACCCGGCCGAGGTTAACCTGGTCATGGGCTGGAACCTCATCCCTGTTTTAACACCGTGTGGAGCAGCAACTGACGATGTGTTTGGTGGGATGGAAGGTTTGAATATTGTAAAAGAGGTAGCCGGGACAAATTTATACTGGCCGGCTTATGGAATTGGAACTTTGGAGGATTTAGATCCCGGAAAAAGTTATTGGGTTTCGATGGATGATGCAGGGAGTTTTACTTATCCCAACTGCACCAAAAGTTCCTATGTTACAAAGCCACAGGACAGGCCACAGAATTACACATCCTGGAATGATTTGAATTATACGGCATCTTCGCATGCCATTGCTTTCCCTGCCGAAGTATTGTTGAATGCTGAAATTCAACCTGGCGATTTTATCGGGGCTTTTACTCCCGAAGGTTTTTGTGCCGGAAGGGTTGAAGTAACTAATGTTGAATCCAATCTTGCAATAACCGTATTTGCAAATGATGAAACTACACCTGAAAAAGATGGATTTGAAGTTGGGGAAATGTTGCAATTCAAACTATTCAGGCCTGTAAGTAATGATGAAATTATTCTTGAAGTTGAATATAACCCAAGTCTTCCTGATATGGGCGTATTTACCTTGCAGGGATTGTCTGCTGTAAAAAGTGGCGTTATGGGTGAACTTTCAACCAACGATTTCTCAAATATAATTTCAAATATCTACCCTAATCCGTCCACCGGAGAGTTTTCGTTGAGCATGAGTCACTGGCCCCAAAAATTGCAGGTACATCTTATGGATACTAAGGGAAGGATTATTAAGGTTTACAATCCCGGCCTATTATCCAATGGTGCTGCCTATCATTTCGACCTTAATAGTTTGCAAAAAGGTGTTTACTTCCTAAAATTAGTAGATAGTGGAATGTTGGAGGTCAAGAAGGTTGTGATTCAGTAATAATGTAATGGATCCAAGTCTGTGTATCTGCGTTTCAAAAAAAATAATCGCATGCCCTGATGAATAATAGATTTGTTATTTGTCAGGGTTTGTTGCTATTAGCATGAGTTCTATCAATGATTATATAATTTGAAATTGATTATGATGAGCGGTTTTTATTTGATTTTCTGGAGGATGTTGAACCTCTACGAGGTACAGGGTAATATCATTGGTGTTCTTTTCTACAATACTTTATGCCCTACGGGCAAAGCAATGAAAAAAATAATTTTATATGTTGATGAACTATCAAACTTAAACCTACCTCGTAGAGGTTTGAGTATTGTAGAAAGATAGCTTGAAAATGGCGA
>CAZBDF010000438.1:0-4209 GCA_964490385.1 uncultured Lentimicrobiaceae bacterium
GAAATCAAAGATTTCTGGTTTTTCGGCATTGATGGTCATTGGTTGTCATTGATGGATATCAAAAATTATCGATTCTTTTACCACAAATGACAGCATTGCTAATGACGGCGAAGCCTAATGACATTATTCAGTTACTAAAACAATAGATATTTTTGTTTCAACACCAGCTTAATAATCATACTACTTTTTATTAATAAGGCTTTCCAAAGCTTCAATATGCTGTGCAAACAAGTTTCTACCGGCCTCTGAAGCCTGGTAGCTTGTTTTTGGTTTGCGGCCAACGAATTGCTTTTTCATTTCAACAAGTTGCTTTGCTTCCAAAGCTTTCAGATGACTGGCCAGATTTCCATCAGTGGTATCCAAAAACTGTTTCAGGGTATTAAAATCCACCCAGTCGTTCACCACCAGCACCGACATAATCCCCAAGCGTATGCGGCTTTCGAAGACCTTGTGTAAATTTGAAATTATCCCTTTCATCGCTCGTACCTAAAATACATAACAAATCCGTAAACTATATGTAGCACGCCAAACCCGATGGCCCAGAAAAGTAATCCGTAGTTGACAAAAATACCTGCTGCGATTCCTAAAACTATTTCAGAAACACCCAGGTAATGCACTTCACCAAAGGTAAATTTACCGGCATTTATTAAGGCCAGGCCATAAAAAATTAAAGTTGCCGGTGCCACAAGTATTTCTGCATTTTGATCGATGAGGATTAAAACAAAAAACCCTCCGGCGATAAGCGGGATAAAGAGATGGGTAAGTAGCCTTTTTGTGGCAGGTACCCAAAGCGACAAGTTTTGCTTTCGGGCTTTTCTCCAGCTAAAGAATATAGCCGATGCCAGGGCAAGTACCAACACAGAGAAAGCCAGGATTACCAATGGCATAATGATTTCTCCAAAAGGAAAGGGCCGTAGAAAGTATAATAATCCCGGATCGTCGGTTTTTACACTTTCAAGTAGGTGGTGGGCGATTGCCGCTCCAATGAGGGCAATAATACCTGCTGAAATACCTGACAAACCACTCAACGACAGGAAGCGGGATGAGCGTTCCATCATGGATTTGATGGCCTTGATATCATCGTTGCTGTTTGAATTTGATTTCATAGTTTATGATTTAAAAGTACTTTGCACTACAAAGTTAATTTATAATTAACGGGCCTTTTTGTCAATTATTATTATTGTAGCCAAAAAAATGCAATCTCGATAGAAGCTGTCTAAATTTCGTTTTTGGAATTTATTATGATGTATTTTTTGTCAGATCAAGGCATTTTTGAGAAGCATAGCCATAGCTACGTGGCGAAAAAATAACGATGAGATGGCGAAAAAGACACATAATAAAACTGATGGATGAATTTTAGACAGCTTCTTAGAACAAATTATTTTACCTTTGATACTATCATATGATACTATTGCAAATGAAACCACCTTACGAAATATCAAGTGAAATTTTGAGATTAGTGTGGAAAAAACTTTTTTGCGGCTTTTGGACGTTAGCATTTAATTGTTTGCCCGATTGCTAAACTCTTTATACTTTAGCAAAAATATTATCTATGTTCAAACTGATCCATAATCTTGGTAAATACCTACTCCTGATGAAGCAGGTATTTGTGAAGCCCGATAAGGTGAGGTATTTTTTTCGCCAGATTTTTGTGGAATTCCAAAGTTTGGGCCTCGATTCGTTGGGCATTGTCCTCATCATTTCCATTTTTGTAGGTGCTGTGGTTGCCATCCAAACGGCCTACAACATCGACAGTCCGCTCATTCCATTAACGATGGTCGGTTTTACTACCCGGCAAAGTATCATCCTTGAATTTTCACCAACCATGATCAGTTTGGTCCTTGCCGGAAAGGTTGGGTCACGGATCGCATCCGAAATTGGAACTATGCGTGTTACCGAACAAATTGACGCGCTCGAGATCATGGGTGTAAATCCTGCTAATTTTCTTATTCAGCCTAAAGTTTTTGCCGCAGTAATTATTTTCCCGGTGCTAATTGTTTTTAGTATTGGGATTGCACTTGTAGGTGGCTGGCTGGCCTGTATCCTTGCGGGCATAGTTACTTCCAACGATTACATTGAAGGTTTACGGTTCTGGTTCGAACCCTATACCCTGACCTATGCATTGATTAAAACTTCGGTTTTTGCTTTTATCATTACATCTGTTTCGGGTTACCAGGGCTACGAAACGCGTGGTGGTGCACTCGAAGTTGGTGCTGCAAGCACCAAGGCAGTAGTGTATAGCAGTATTTTAATTATTGTATCTAATCTCATACTCACCCAATTGTTGCTGGCATGATCGAAGCAAAAATTATCAATAAGTCGTTTGGCGAAAATCATGTTTTGAAGGATCTTTCTGTGCAGTTTCATCCCGGAAGGAATAATTTAATTATTGGACAAAGTGGCTCAGGAAAAACAGTGCTCATGAAATGCCTGGTGGGGCTTCATGATATTGATGATGGCCAGATACTTTATAACGACAGGGTTTTTTCGGAAATGTCGTTTCGAGAGAAAAAATCAATACGAAAGGAAATCGGGATGCTTTTTCAGGGGGGCGCATTGTTCGACTTCATGACAGTGGAGCAAAACATAATGTTTCCACTGAATATGTTTGGTGATATGAGTCCACTGGAACGCGAAAAAAGAGTTGATTTCTGTCTCGAAAGGGTGAACCTGCCAAAGGCACACCATCTGATGCCATCGGAGTTGAGTGGGGGCATGGTAAAACGTGTTGCCATTGCCAGGGCTATTTCACTCAACCCAAAGTACTTATTTTGCGATGAACCAAACTCCGGGCTCGACCCTCAAACCGCCAACGTGATTGATAATTTGATCAGTGAAATCACCAAGGAATACGATATCACCACCATCATCAATACACACGATATGAATTCGGTAATTGAAATTGGCGATAATATTGCCTTTATCTATAAAGGTGAACTTTGGTGGGAAGGCGATAAAAACGAAATTATGGATACGGAGAATGAAGAAATTAACGAGTTTGTTTTTTCTTCGGAATTGACGAGGAAGCTGAAGGATTGGAAGTAGATGGAAAAGGTATAGGGGGAGTAAAGTGTATAGGGTGCATAGGGGACATAGGGTTTATAGAGGATAGTTCGAAGTTTTAAAACAAGTTATTATATTTCTTAAAGGTTATCTCATTGGTAGATGCTTTTTCGTGCTGCACCAACCTTCGAACGGAGAGCAGCGATGATAAAAATATCATGAAAGGTATCGGGAGAATAGGGAAATAGGGTCAATAAGGGATATGGATAGAATTAAGAGCTAATCATTCAAAGATTTAAAGATTCGAAAATTCAAATATTTAAGCAATCGAAGATTCAAAGATAAGATGATGAAATACTATGATACTACAGAGTGATTAATTTAGTTTTCTGACTTTCCATCGTCCGAAGGACATGGAAACGTCAAATAAACACAGAATTCTATTTATAACTTTCAAGGATTCAAAAATTCAAAGTTTCAGTATTTTATCATTTAATCATTCACTCATTTAATCATTGACGTTTATGAACTTTTTAGATATCATCCTCGCAATCCCAATCGTGCTGCTGGCAATTGCCGGTTACCGCAAAGGTTTAATAAAAGAATTGGCCTCGCTGGCGGCATTGATTCTCGGAATATATTTCGCCATTTATTTCTCGGATGTGGTGGCCAGTTATCTAATAGAGTATTTCGACCTTAACCAACGCTACGTTTTCATCACTGCTTTTATCCTTACATTTATCGGGGTGGTTATTTTGGTTTCCCTTTTGGGAAAAATGCTCGATAAGGTCGCGTCCCTGGCGGCACTGGGGATAATCAATAAATTCCTGGGATTGGTTTTTGGGGTGCTCAAAGGTATAATCCTGATGAGTGTACTTATTATGTTGTTCGACATGATCGATAGCAAGGCCAATATCCTGAAACAGGAAACAAGGGACGAATCCATGCTTTATAAACCACTGTCAAGGGTTGCCCCCCAAATTTTGAGGAACATCGAAAATCTCGATTTTGATGACCCATCATGGGAGGATTATAAAAAAAAATTGCAGGATGTAAGTTTGGATGAGCTGGTGGGTGTTCGACAAATTTCCTTTTAAATTAAAAAGACCATCAAACTATGAATCCTCTACGAGGATTTAAACCTGTTTTCATCCTATTTTACTACAATTCTGAAACCTCTACGAGGTATGGTCAATTGCTAATAAT
>CAZBDF010000439.1:0-4207 GCA_964490385.1 uncultured Lentimicrobiaceae bacterium
GTTATACATTACTATGAAAACGATGGAGTTGAAATGGGTATGTTTTCGAGCAGTAATGGTTTGCTGTTATTTTCAGCTGAGCAGCTTAGTGGAGGAGTGAGTATCGGCTCGAAAAATGCAGCCAATGGTATAACCACACACGTCAGGTTTAATAACGATGGAAAGGTGGGGATAGGAACTACCAATCCATCTGCCGGCCTTCATATCAAAGGAGCTCAATTTCCCAATTCATTCCTTTATATCGAAAGTGGGGCTAACCAGGATGCAGGGATTCGCATATATGAAGGGGCCACAGACAAGTGGCATATTTTCAACAACGAAACTTCCAATGGATTGCAGATTTACAATACCGCGGGCAAAACAGTTTTCTTCGCCCAGCAATCGAGTGGTAATGTAGGCATTGGAACCACCCTGCCTGAACACACTTTGCATGTAAATGGTTCGGAATTATTGGCGTCAGGCCCAACAGGTGGTTTTAAATTCAGGGATCGCGCTAGCAATACCACCATTGACGATTGGGTATGGTATGCCCTGAATGATGCTGCCTATTTTTACAAAAGCGGCCTCGGGAATATTTGGACTGTTGCCAACGATGGCAAACTTGGCATCAGGCGTACGCCCACAGCTAATATGCTGGAGGTACAGGGAAGCGCATCCAAATCCACCGCAGGGAGCTGGTTGGCCAATTCCGACAAAAGAATTAAAACTGACATCTGCGATATCGATAATGCCAGCCAGTTGTTGATGGAATTGCATCCTGTAAAGTTTAAATATACTGCCGAATGGAAAAGCCAGCATCCCGAAATTAAAGACCACTATTACTATAATTTTATTGCCCAGGAATTCCGGCAGGTTTTTCCAAATGCTGTTCAGGGCAGTGGCGAATTTCTTGATGGCGACCAAAACGAAATCCTTCAAATCGATACCTACAACGCACAAATCGTTACCATAAAAGCGGTACAGGAAATTATTGAGGAAAATAGAAACCAGGCAGAGCTTATTCAATCGCAGCAACAATTGCTTGAGACATTGCAAATGGAGGTGGAGAAATTAAAAGCTTTGGTTGGGGGATATGCAGAAAAGTAAAGTTCTGTCAATTTGCATTTATACATCGAATATTTAAATCAGAACCAGTTTTTTGCTACAAACAGCCAATCGGTATTAACTGGAATCGGAAAGTTTGCCATTAACCAAATCGCCAAATATTATTTGAAGCAAAAAATTCGGAATCCATTCCGAAATTTAGTACTTTTGAGGTGTTTAAACAGGAATTATGGACCACAACGAAATATTTTCAATCATCGATGAAAATTTAGAAATTGCCAGGCAAGGCACATTTAGGCAAAGGGATGTATTGTCAGAAGCCTTGGCTTTATTGCCTTCAAAGCATATTTTATCAATAGTTGGGGTGCGGCGTTGTGGCAAATCCACACTCATGAAGGAACTTGTTAGGGTGGCCCTGAATGAAACTGCGGAAGAAAATATTTTGTACCTTAATCTTGAGCATCCATACTTTAATCAGTTTAAAGGAGATGTTGATAACCTGCGCAAGATTTATGATGCTTTTAAAAAAAGAGCAATCCCGGGCAGCAAGTGGTTTGTGTTTTTTGATGAAATACAGTTCTTCAATGACTGGCAGGTATTTATAAAATCGCTTTATGAAAAAAGTGAAGCAAAAATAGTGATAACCGGATCCAATTCCAGGCTACTCTCATCTGAACTTGCAACTTTGCTTTCGGGCCGTGCGATTCCTTTAAAGATATATCCATTTTCTGTGGAAGAGGCAAATGTTAGTATAGATAAGTATCTTATTCAAGGGGGGTTTCCAGAAGTTGTTCTTAATGAGGGGCCACCAAAATTGCTCGCGGAGGTTTATTTTAAAAATATCCTTTACCAGGATGTCATACCCCGGTTTAGTGTGCAGAATACACTTGCGATGGAGAACCTTTCTTATTTCCTGCTTTCACAGGCAGGTAAAGAAATATCTTACAATACACTAAAATCTATCGCCGGACTGGATGACAAAACTGCTAAGCAGTATATTTCTTATCTTGAAGATGCAAACTTGCTGTACCTAATTTCTAATTACGATTTTTCCCTGAAAAAACTCATTGGCAATAAAAAGAAAATATATCTCGTCGATCCCTTATTTACATTACTTTCATTTAAACATTCACCAGATAGAGGAAGGCTGTTTGAGAATTACATTTTTATGGTTTTAAAGCGCCTGGGAATAGATATCTATTTTCATCAGAATCATGGCGAGTGCGATTTTTTGCTTAAGCAGGGGTTACATATTACAACTGCTATCCAGGTATGCTATGAATTGACTGATCAAAACCGAAAAAGGGAAGTGAGGGGCTTGCTAAGCGCGCTTTCAAAGTTTGATCTGAATGAGGGTTATATTGTTACATTGAATCAAAATGAGTCGATAACAATTGAAGGTAAAACCATTTTTGTTTTAGATGAATTTCAATTCAGGGGAAAATTCGGAATGGAATCCGAGAATATCTAAGGCCTGGAAGGTTTTTATACCTTTAATTAGCAAATTAATGTTTAAATCATTCATGGTTTTCCAGACCAAACCTTCCAGGTCTCGCAACGCCAAATGCCGACCTTCGGTCGGGCATGTTCCGAATCCTCGGATTCGTGAATCCGGGACTCGAAGCTTTGCTTCGGCACGCCCAACTCCTCACCCGTAATACTTCAAACTCTTCAATACGAACTCTTTGTAATTCCTTCCAATAGGGATTTTTTCCTCCCCAATGCCTACTGAGCGTGGTGAAATAGTGCCAATCTTTTCGATGGAAACAATGAATGATTTGTGGACGCGAATAAATTGATCATCGGGCAACTCCTGCTCCAGGTGACTAATCTGGTATTTCACCATGTGCATCCCTTCGGGTGTATGGATTTTCACGTAGTCTTTCAGGCTTTCGATAAATAAGATATCTTTAAAAAGAATCTTTACCAGGGTTTTATTTTTCTTGATGAAAATATGGTCTATTTCTGGTGTACTGCCCACCGAAACATTTTTCACCTCCTGGTGTTTTTCTTCGTGGCGGGTGTAGTATTTATTGATGGCTTTTAAAAAGCGCTTGAAGGAGATGGGTTTGAGCAGGTAATCGAGCACATCCAGTTCAAAGGCATCGATGGCATAGTTGCGGTAAGCGGTAGTGAAGATGACCAGTGGCGGGTTGCTGAGGCTTTTCAGGAATTCAATCCCGGTAAGTTCGGGCATTTGGATGTCCAGAAAGATTAGGTCAACATCCTTGTGCTTCAATATCTCAAAAGCTTCGATGGCGTTGCTACACTTGGCCACTAACTCCACTTCGCTGAGTTTTTCAACATGCGATTCGATTACCCGCAAGGCGAGGGGCTCATCATCAACGGCTATGCAACGGATTTTCATTGTTTTGTTTTTTTAAGAAGTTTGTATTTTGAGAAACGGTTTGCCACGTTGCTTCGCTCCTCGCAAAATCCTTTTTCAGTAGTATGTTTTTGTTGGATAACGTTCTAAAAGTCCGAGTCATTGCGAGCGAAGCGAAGCAACCCGTTTAAATCACCCGGCTGTTGTATTATTCCTTCCATCAAGCGTCACTTGCAACTCAACTGAAAAAACCACCTCCTCATTTTTCACCTTTAACTCATAGTTATCACCATAAATGAGGTCGAGGCGGCGTCGTACGTTTTTCAAACCAATGCCTTCAGTATATCCGGTTTCGTCAGTCGAATTATTTTTCGGCTTGTTGTTTTCAACTTTAAAATGAAGCATATAATCTTCCACTTCCACCGAAATGTTAATCCATGGATTTTTGATTTGCTTGCTTAGGCCATGCTTAAACCCATTTTCGACAAAAGGTATTAGCAACAGCGGTGCAATCATTTTCCCATCGGCCCTGCCCTGCAAATCAAAGTCAACTTTGAGTTCGTTGCGGTAACGGATTTTTTCGAGGGCCATATAATCCTGTAAAAGGTTCAACTCCTTTTCGAGCGGCACCCTGGGCGCATTACATTCATAAAGCATATAGCTCAATAGATCTGATAATTTTACAACCACTTCCGGGGCTTCTTCCGATTTATCCAGCGTAAGCGCATACAAGTTATTGAGCGTATTAAAAAGAAAATGCGGGTGGATTTGTGATTTCAAAAACTTTAGCTCCGATTCAAGTTTCTGTTTTTGTAAGTCCTGGTTTTTCATCTGGTT
>CAZBDF010000440.1:0-4196 GCA_964490385.1 uncultured Lentimicrobiaceae bacterium
ATCAACATGATAAATTTAAAAATGTGGATTTTATCAAAACTTTCGGACACTTATGGCCCAAGACAGGTAAAATTTGTTCAATTCGATGAAGGATTAAATCATTTGAGGATAATAATATGACATTTGTCTTACCTTCACATCGGCTCATTCAGTTTTAACTTTTAGCTTTGCGCTGATTTTGAGAAGGATTGAAGAATATTAAAATTAACTTAAATCATGAAAATAGCAGGAATCATCCCGGCACGATATGCCTCAACACGTTTTCCCGGAAAACCGCTGGTTGACATCCAGGGAAAAAGCATGATCAAGCGGGTTTACGAACAATGCCTTAAATGTCCGCAACTTGATGCAGTTGTTGTTGCCACCGATGATAAGAGAATTTATATTGAAGTAAATAGTTTTGGTGGACATGCAATGATGACTTCAACTTCGCACCAAAGTGGCACCGACCGCTGTGGGGAAGTAATTGAAAAAATGGAGAAGCAGGGAGAGACATTTGATGCCGTCGTCAATATTCAGGGCGATGAACCTTTTATTGATCCCGGGCAAATTTCAAAAGTTGCCCTTCAGTTGATTGATGACAAAGTGCAGATAGCCACACTTATAAAAAAAATCGACAATGATGACGAGATCTTCAGCCCCAATGTAGTTAAGGTTGTGCTTGCCAATGATGGACGCGCACTTTATTTCAGCCGGTCAACCATACCTTATCTAAGAGGCCATGAACAAAAGGAGTGGTTGGGCCAGCAAACATTTTATAAACATGTTGGCATTTATGGTTACCAAACTGAAATCCTGAAGAAAGTTATCACCCTTTCCAGGGGAAATTTGGAACTTGCCGAGTCGCTGGAGCAATTAAGGTGGCTCGAAAACGGATTTTCGGTTTTTGCCGAAGAAACTGACTTTGAAAGTATTGCCATTGACACGCCGGAAGATTTGTCAAAAATTTTCAAGATCTGAAAAACCTACGCATAGAAGTAGTATCTTAGCTGGTCGAAAAAATCAATCAAAACATGGATATTAGCAGGCATATTAGCAGTTTATTGTTTGAGCATGAGTGCGTAATTGTTCCCGGTTTGGGCGGATTTGTCAGCAACTACGCGCCGGCAAAAATCCACCCGGTGCAGCACATGTTTCAAGCGCCTTCCAAAACCATCTTATTCAATCCCGAATTAAAAAACAACGACGGTTTGCTGGCAAATGCCGTTGCCGAAATCGAGAACCTCACTTACCCTGTTGCCCTTGCTATTATCGCAAATTTTTCGAAGAATACCTTAGAGGCAATAAGATCCGGAAATAAAATCAACCTCGAAGAAATCGGTGTGCTTTCTCAAGGTATCGAAGGAAATATACTTTTTAAGCAGGACGAAAAAAGCAATTACAATAAAGACGCTTTTGGGCTGAGTGCCTTTGTTTCGCCAATGATCGACCGAAATTACAGAAAACCGGCCCCGAAACCTGCAACAAAATTTGTTAACAGGCGAGAGGATGAAGCAAGGCCAAAGAAAAGCAGGCCTGTTGCATCATGGGCTTTGGTTATTATCCCACTCTTTATTTTTGCCGGGTGGATATCGATGAAAACCCAACTTTGGAATGGCTTTTCAGATGCATATACAAACCAGCTTGCCTTAGTTCCCGAACACAAGGCTGAAGCAGCCAACAGCGATAATTTGCAAATTGACGAGAATGTCGCTTTTACCAAAAAAGAAGACGCTAAACCAACAATCATAAAGCCGGAAACAGCATCTTTTCTTCCGGAATTAAGCGAACCCAAAATTATTCTTGAAACAACAGACAGCAACATCCATAAGGGTGCTAATGCTGAGATTACACCTGAGCCGATTCCTGTTGTGACTGAAAAGGTTGTTGCTGAAAAAATGTATTACCTCATTGGCGGGTCATTCGAAAATATGGGTAATGCCGAAAGCCTTATTTCGTCCTTTAAAGAGCAAGGCTATGAAAATTCAAAGGTGATCGGGCAGGCTGCCAATGGATATTACAGGGTGAGTATTGCTGCTTACATCAGGAAGTCGGAAGCTATCAGCGAACTCAAAAAAGTAAGGGCCAGCCTCAACCCCGGCGCATGGTTATTAAGACAGTAAAACAGTGAGCAGTCCACAGTGTTCTGTCAGCAGCTTGCCTCGCCGAAGGCGGGTCTTCAGTTTACAGTCCGTAGCAAAATAAAGATGATCTATTTTCAATCAACAACTACCGATCACCCCCGCAGTGGCAAGATTTCCCCGTACGAACGGGACAGGCGCTTTGCTCAACATTCACTATTCACCAATCACTATTCACAATAAAAACCCCACCAAACCGTGAGTAAGAAAAAGCTGGCGCGCTTTGCCGAGAACGAAACCTTCGAGAACTTCTTCCAACCCACCTATCAGCAATTGGCTGAAGGGTTTAGGCTGAAAGGTAAATGGAACAAAGAATTTTTTGGAAACAACAATCCCCTGGTGCTGGAACTTGGATGTGGAAAAGGAGAATTTACAGTAGGGCTCGCCCGGCGATATCCCGATAAAAATTTCATTGGCATGGATATTAAGGGAGCCAGGATGTGGCGTGGTGCCAAAACTTCGCAGGAAGAGAAACTTGAAAATGTTGCTTTCATCCGCACCAAAATTCAATTGGTCGAATACTTTTATGACCCCATCGAAATCGACGAAATTTGGATCACCTTTCCCGACCCTCAACCTCGAAAACACAAAGCTAAGAAAAGGCTTACCTCACCCGAATTTCTTGACCGCTACCGACGCGTTTGCAATAAAAACTGCATTGTCCATCTCAAAACCGACAACACACCATTATTTGATTTCACCCTGGAAGTTATAAAAGAACAAAACCTGCCCTTACTTTTTCACAGTTTCGATGTAGATAAAAACCCCGGCAGCGACGATGTTGTTTCCATCCGCACCCACTACGAAATGCTCTTCCGCGAGCAGGGAGAAAAAATCAAGTATTGCAGGTTTGGCTTGTTTGGGGAGGGAGATTGAAGGATAATTCTAAAATAGTCAAACCTTACTTTACCAACATCGTAAGAAATCATGCCACTAAAGCACGAAACCACAAAATTTCACTAAAAATATTTTATGAAAGGGAAGCAAGCCCTGAGGCACGATGGGATGGCAGCCCTGGTTTTAGTAGCGTTTCCTCTAATCAGGGTTTCCATCCCTCTCCCTTTGGTCAGGGATTTAAACCCTTCGTTCACTCTTCACTTTAGTCACTCCTCACTCTAGCTCACTCCACACTTTAGCTCACTCTAGGCACTTCCCTCCCCTAAATCCACTTCTTCATCTTAAAATAGAAAAACATAGATCCGGCAAGGGCCACCATCACCACCATGATGGTAATAAAAGCATAGGGATTGTTTTGTACGGGCAGCATCACATTCATGCCATACAAACCCGTAATTAACGAAAGCGGAAGGATGAACGATGAAATAATAGTAAGTATTTTCATGATCTGGTTGGTGCGGTTGGCCTGCAGCGAATCGAAGGTTTTGGAGAGGCCCTCAATCAGTTCGGCATAGTCCTCGGTAAGGTCCCACGATTTCTGGTAATAGTCGAGGATATTGCCCCAGTAATCTTCCATATTGTCGGCATAGCCCTCGATGGCACCAGTTTCAAATTTCTTGAACAAGGGTAATTGTGGTTTAAAAATCGTGTTGAGCAGGATAATATTTTTCCGGGTCACCGAAATACGCTCAATGGTTTTTTCGGCATGTTTATTAAATAAATCCCGGTTCAAAATCTCCACTTCAGTGCCTATTTGCCGAATTACCGAAAAGGTTTCCTTCATCAGGCGCTCAAGGATCATATACAGCAGGGCATCCGTTGTTCCAATCTCAAACTCCTCTTTGCGCTCGGACTGGGCCATGGCATCATCAAATAGTTCTTTCACCACCCAATGAGAGTTCCCAATGGTGATGATATAATCTTCGCCCCAAAAAATCTTTATTTCTTTGGTTTTTAAAAAACGGTTAATACGGTCAAATTTTGGGAAATGCAGGATGATAAAATAATAATCGTCGTAGGTGTCAATTTTCGAGCGTTGGTTGATTTTACTCCGGCAGTCTTCAATGTCGAGGGGGTGGAAGTAAAAGTTGTCTTTCAAATACTCAAGGTCATCCTCCTTCGGGTCTAAAATATGATGCCATTTGATGGTCCCGAATTTTACTGTTTCAATCATGGGTC
>CAZBDF010000441.1:0-4186 GCA_964490385.1 uncultured Lentimicrobiaceae bacterium
GATGTACCGGCTTACTGATGATTATTCTCTTTTCTATTTGAAGTTTATCGAGAATAGCCGTATCACCTCCTGGCTGAAGTTATCCCAACTTCCGGTTTGGAAGAATTGGAGTGGCTATGCTTTTGAGAATGTTTGTTTAAAACATACTAAGCTGATAAAACAAGCACTGGGTATTTCTGGTGTTTATACCGAAAATTCAAGCTTTTCGTTTAAAGGAAATGATATTGACCAGGGTTTTCAAATTGACCTGTTGATCGATAGGCAGGATCAGTCTATCAACTTGTGTGAAATGAAATTTTATGATTCGGAATTCGGTATCGACAAGGCTTATGCGAAAATACTGCGGGAAAGGGTTGCGCAGTTTAAGATTCAGTCCAAAACTAAAAAACAAGTATTTTTAACCTTTGTTTCAACCTTTGGTCTTAAACAGAATTTACACACTATTGGGCTGATTAACCACGATATTACAATGGATGCCTTATTTTTGAAACCATAACTTTCGTTGCGGATGATTTCTTCAACTGTTATTGATGTTTTTCTTATGTCAATCTAATAAATGTAATTTTGTTAAAAAAGATAACAAAAAATAAAATGTTAAAAAGTTTGACAAAATAAAAATTGTTAACTATCTTTGTGGTCAATCAATAATCTATGCGCTATGGCAATTCATACAGTTATTGGGCAAGCCGCCACCGGAGATGACTTTTATCCCCGTGAAGAAGTCATCGAAAAATTATGGGATAAAATTGAATCCGGGCATCATATTTTAATTACGGCTCCCCGAAGGGTGGGTAAAACTTCAATTTTGAAATTTATTCAGGATAATCCAAAAGCTGATTTTGAACCTATTTACATTATCACCGAATCCGTAAACAATGGAAACGAATTCTTTAGAAAGGTATTCAAAGAATTAATTAAATTACTTTCTGGTTCGAGAGTAATTAAAACCCAACTTTCGAGATTGATAAAATCAAACAGGATTACATCAATATCAATAGAGGGTTTTACAATTGAAGGGAAACAATTCGATTATTTTGATGAGTTACTTTATGTAATAGATCATCTTGACCTGGAGGGCAGAAAACTTGTTTTTATAATTGATGAATTCGCTCAAACAGTTGAAAACATTATTGATGATGAGGATATTAAAAGTGCTAAAGGTTTTCTTAGCAAATGCAGGGAGATCAGACATAAAGATGGTGTGAAGGATAAACTTCTTTTTATTTATGCCGGTTCCATTGGCCTCGAAAGTATTGTGAGCCGGATAAATGCTATTCATTCGATTAATGATTTGTATCCGTTTGATATTCCACCTTTTTCGCCAGGTGATGCCAGGGAGCTTATAAATAAACTGACAAAGAATGCCGGATGGAGGTTTAATGCCGGATTTTTTGACCACCTTTTTAATTCTATTGGTTGGTTGTTGCCGTATTATTTACAAATTGTTGTCGATGAAATCGATAAGATTGGCAATGTTGATGTAAATGAAATTGATGAAACTGTTATAGATGTTGCAATTGAAAACGCTATAAAGCAAAGAATTTATTTCGAGCATTGGCTTATAAGGTTGCGCAAGGCATACAAAGGAAATGGGTTTAAGTTTGCGAAGGAGCTGCTAAATGTTACTTCGGAAAATGGACAGATTTCGAATAATGAAATTTCTGACTTGGCAGAAAAGTATGATATAGCAGAGGATTTTCTGGACATTGTGAATGCATTAAAGCATGATGGCTATATTGATACACCGGCTGATTCAAAGATATTCAGGTTTAATTCTCCACTGCTTAGAGTTTGGTGGGATAGAAATGTAAACTTCTAAATGAGAAAAGTTATGGAACTTTCACACATATACAATCCTGCCAATCAAACTGCCGATGAGCTTATTGAGAACTTTGTGATAAGAAATAGGGAGTTTCAAAACTTGATGGCTGATATTAGGCGGGATAAAATGAAACACCCTCCACAGCATTATATTATCCAGGGGCAGCGTGGAGCAGGGAAAACAACCTTGCTCTTGAGGGTGTATTATGAAATTAAAAGAGATGATGAACTGATTAAGTGGATGTTGCCTATTGTATTTAGAGAGGAGCAATATAATGTTCGTACATTATTTAAATTTTGGGAAGAACTTGCCCATTATCTTGAAAGGGAAAGTGATTTGTTTTATGGACTGGTGGATAGTTTAGAAAGTTTGCACTATGCCGATTTTGATGAATATGAGGAGAAATTGTATGATTTGATTAGTGCCAAAATCGAGGAGGGTGAAAAGAAGATCACTTTACTTGTTGATAATATTGGGATGCTTTTTTCTAAGTTTAGTAAAAGAGATCAACAGCGCTTAAGGGAGGTTCTTTTAACGAGCAATAACTTGAGAATTATAGGGGCTTCAGCATATGTAATGGAGGCTGTCAATAATTACTTAAAACCGTTTTATGAATTTTTTAAGGTTATCAATTTGAACCCTCTCCATAGCGATGAAACAAAAACCTTGTTGATAGCACTTGATAGGAAGTTTAAAAGTGGGTCAATCCCCAAAATAATAAGGGAACAACCAGAAAGAGTTGAAGCTCTCAGAAGGATCACCGGAGGTGTACCAAGATCAATAGTACTGTTATTTGAGATATTTAGTGATAACGAGCGTGGCAATTCGATGAAGGACCTTGAGGTAATATTAGATAAAGTTACCCCACTCTACAAGCATCGCATGGATGACCTTTCTGCGCAGCAGCAAGAAATTACACATATCATTGCCATGAATTGGGATGCTGTTTCGGTTGCAGAAATTGCCAAAAAAGCAAAACTGGAGAGTAAAAAAGTTTCCTCGCAACTAACACTCATGGTAGCGTCAGGTTTGATTAATAAAATACAAACTTCAACCAAGAACAATCTATACCAATTGAATGAAAGGTTTTTTAATATTTGGTACCTGATGCGTTTTGGGGTGCAAAAAGAGCGTGATAAAGTTAAGTGGTTGCTTAAGTTTCTTGAAGTGTGGTGTGCAAGCGGTGTATTGCCCAACAGGGTTGATGCTCTTGCGAAATCTTCCAATGATCCATCCTACGAATTTCAAGAAGAAAAAGTGTTTTATCCTTTGAAACCCAATACTGAAAACGAAGAAATTGAACGTTTGAACAAAATTGCGTGCGTGCATTTCTATAGCAAAGAAAATAAACAAAAAGCTATTGGACTTGCCCGAAAAGCTTATGAAAAACCTGGTGGTGATTTGGTTGGTCATGTTTTCATAATCATGTTACTTTGGGACAATCAAATCGTGGAAGCAAAGGAATTGTGTCTTAGGTTTTTCAATCAGGAGGAAGTTTATGAGGATATAAGTGTTGTTTCACTTTTAATGGAATTGTTAATGGCCAAAAAGCAATTTCATTTTCTATTGAAGCTCTTCAAGGAAAATAATTTTGATATCAAGGATCGCTTCAAGGCGCATTATTATGTTCTTATGCACTTTATGCGAAAAGATTTTCCGAATGAATATTTGAAAATGGGCGGTGAATTAAAGCAAACGGTAGAGGAAATTATTGCTAAAACAGAAAAAATGGCAATTGATTATGAGTAAGCCTCACGCTGTACGCCATTTTGATTTATGCGATGTCCTTGCCTCAAGAGAATTGTATTTAGAAGTGTCTGCCTTTAAAGTAAATTTCATTGAGATATCCGTAGCCCCGGCATTTATGCCGGGGATTGAATTGGAAGTATAAAAAAGCCCCTCCTTTTCACTATCAATGCCGAAGGCATTGATAGTGAAAAGGAGGGGGAGGCTCTGATAATTTTAAACAGGCTGTGTGAAAATAACCTGAAATTTGACTAACTCCGGGCTTTAGCCCGGAGATTGAAGGCTCATTCATTTTAATGGGCTTTAGCCCAAACCCTGGTTATTTGGGCTTTCCAAGGGAATCCCTTTGGGAAAAGCCCAATATTACTACATCATTTCAGTCCCTGGCATAAATGCCAGGGCAAGTCAAAATTTGCTTTTTCACACAGTTTGTAAAACCCGGGGCTAGTGAAAACACTCGACTTTATGGACAGACAAATTAATCCATTATTCTTCCTCCAACGGTAAATCCCCCATCACAAACTTCAATTCCCCGCCACGCATAATATCACTGTGGCGGATGATCCAGTTTTCAATAGGAGTGCCGTTAAATGAAACTTCATGGACGAAAACATTTTC
>CAZBDF010000442.1:0-4169 GCA_964490385.1 uncultured Lentimicrobiaceae bacterium
AATACCGATTATGGCACTGTAACTTACACCACCCCCTTTGGCGACCACTACACGCTAAGGCTACCCGGCGGCACCTACAACATCATGTGCGAAGCCAACGGTTATCAGCCACAAACGGTTTACGATGTATTAATTATTGATGGCAAAAACAAAACCCTTGCTTTTTATCTCAATCCTTTAGGACCGATATTCACGGAAGTGAAATCAGTGGAAAACATTGCCACACCGGGCATTTACCCCAATCCTTTCCAAACGAGTGCCACCATTGGATACATGTTGCAGGAAGATACCCACGTGCTATTGAAAATCCAGGATTTAGCCGGCCTCGATGTCGTAACACTAATTGATGAATTCCAGGAAAAGGGCACTTACCAGGCAAAGCTGGATGGCAGCATGATGGAGCCGGGAGTGTATTTCTGTGTATTAAAAACCAGCAGTGGGATAGAAACCCGGAAGATGATAAAACTGTAAAACGCAGAGAGCGGAGCGCATAGAGCATAGAGTTTGGTGCAGAGTGCTAAGAATAAAGCAGGCTGCACACTGCCCTCCGCCCTATGCTCTCCGCCCTAAGCAAAAAAAACATATCATGAAAAAACTAACACTTGTTACTGCCATTTTTGTACTACTGGCAATAAATGTAAAAACCCAGCCAATTCCGGTAAATGGTGAAATCCTTGCAGACACAAATAACCTTACTGTTGTTAAAGTATGGGGAACTCACTATGAAAGAGGTTATGCGCACGGGTATCTACTCGGGAATAAAATGCTACAAACCATTTCATATATTAAAAGCTATTTTGGTTCCGATATTGATTATGCGAGATCTCTGGTTAGCAGTGGAGAGGACTTGATAATTGAGCCACAATATCAGGAAGAAGCCCAGGCCATGATTGCAGGAATGGTTGAAGCTGGTATCGATACCACCAATTTTGATTACATAGATATTTTGGTTGGTAATTGTTGGTCCGACCTGGAAGGCTATTTATATAAAAAAGGGGGTGGTTCTGATTGCTCATGCTTATTAAACTGGGGGGAGGGAACCGCAAACTCACCATTGAATGGGAAATCGATTGCTGCCCGATTTTGGGATTGGAGTGGGTACCAAACCATCATAATTGATAATGCTGTTTTAATAGCCCACATACCCAGTGAACCTAATTTGCAGCCCTGGCTTTTGTTAGGATATGCCGGAGAGATGGTGCCTAGCGGAGGTGGGATAAGCCAGGGTGGCCTTTCTATGTATAAAAATGGCATGAGCGATTTTAACGGTAGCGCAGTTCCGGGAACCGCGTACGCACCCTATATCTTTACCATGAGAAAAATATTGGAAACCAACGATTTTAATGGTGATGGCGTTCACAATACACAAGATGCCCGTGATGGTTTCGATGCCAATCCACAAGGTTATGCCATTGATAAAATTATTCCTGTTATTGCCCGTAACAATCCGGATTCCGATAGCCTTACTGCTATGGTAGTTGAAATAGCACCGGTAGAACCCACTCATACTTACCGTACAAATTCCTACGACGACAATATCCCTGGCGATAACCTATATGCTGCCAATCATCAGGTAGCAAGAAACAACGCCCAAAACTATTGCTATAGGTATAATAGCGTGAGCCAGAACTTTGGCGATAGCACCAATATAGGTATTGAGCGAAATCATGAAATAATGACCAACTATTCTGTGCTTCAATCAGGCAGAAATTATGGATATATACAGCATATTCCGGAAATGGATTTGTTAAAAGTGAGTGTTATCCGTGATGGTATAGATGCTTATGCATTACCTATGACCTCTTTTAACCTTAGGAGTTTCTTTAACAGACCACCCGAATTTATTACGGAAGCTATACTTGAAATAGAAGTAGGTATTGAATATGTATATGAAATTGAGGTTTCAGACCCGGATCCTTATGATTCTATTTTTATTGATTTTGAGCAAATACCTGAATGGTTAACCCTGGAAGACTTTGGCAATGGGACAGCACAATTATCAGGCACGCCTGAACAGATAGGATTTTATGAGGTAATTTTAAAAGCTGGTGATGGCCTTGAAGAGCTTATGCAGGAATTTGTAATTGAGGTAAGTGATGTTGCATCCTGCCTGCCCGATGGTATCACTTTTACCACGCAGGAACAAATTGATAACTTCCAAACCAATTATCCTGGTTGCACGGAGGTTGAAGGTGATGTTAAAATTCAGGGAAATTACCTAACAAACCTGAACGGATTAATTGTATTATCTTCAATAGGTGGAGACCTTGATATACAATTCAACGATGCCCTGACCTCACTGACCGGACTAGAGAATTTGACATCCATTGGTGGAAACCTTGATATACAATTCAACGATGCCTTGACCTCACTGACCGGACTAGAGAATTTGTCTTCCATTGGTAAAAACCTTCGTATAAATTGGAATGATGCCCTAATCTCACTCACCGACTTGGAGAATTTGTCTTCCATTGGTGAAAACCTTCATATAAATTATAATGATGCCCTGACCTCACTGACCGGATTGGTGAATTTATCTTCCATTAGTGGAAACCTTGTAATAGAGTGGAACTATGCCCTGATCTCGCTGACCGGATTGGAGAATTTACTTTCCATTGGTGGAGACCTTCGTATAAAGCAAAATTATGCACTGACCTCGTTGGCCAGCTTGGAGAATTTGACTTCAATTGGGGGAGACCTTCGTATAGAGCAAAATTATGCACTGACCTCGTTGGCCAGCTTGGAGAATTTGACTTCAATTGGGGGAGACCTTGATATACAATTCAACAATGCCCTAAACTCACTGACCGGCTTGGAGAATTTGACTTCCATTGGTGGAAACCTTGTAATAAGGTATAACTCTGCCCCGACCTCGCTCATCGGCTTGGAGAATTTGTCTTCAATTGGGGGAAACCTTGTAATAGAGAGGAACTCTGCCCTGACCTCGCTCATCGGCTTGGAGAATTTGACTTCCATTGGCGGAGACTTTTGGATTTGGAGTAACTCTGCACTGACCTCGCTCATCGGCTTGGAGAATTTGTCTTCCATTGGCGGAGACTTTTGGATTTCAAGTAACTCTGCCCTGACCTCGCTCATCGGCTTGGAGAATTTGACTTCCATTGGTGGAGACCTTAACATAGAAGGTAATTATTCCCTGACCTCGCTGTCGGGGCTTGAGAATTTGACTTCCATTGGTGAAAACCTTGTAATAAGTTATCACTCTGCCCTGATCTCGCTCACTGGCCTGGAGAATTTGACTTCCATTGGTGGAGACCTTGATATAAGTTGGAATGATGCCCTGATCTTGCTCACCGGCCTGGAGAATTTGACTTCCATTGGTGGAAACCTTTCAATATATTATAACTTTGCCCTGATTTCGCTCACCGGCCAGGAGAATTTGTCTTCAATTGGTGGAGACATTGATATAAGTTGGAATGATGCCCTGATCTCGATCACCGGCTTGGAGAATTTGTCTTCAATCGGTGGAGACCTTTCCATAGAAGTCAACGTTTCCCTGACCTCATTAGCCGCGCTTGAGAATTTGTCTTCAATTGGTGGAGACCTTAATTTATCGAGCAATGAATCCCTGACCTCATTGACCGTATTGGAGAATTTGTCTTCAATTGGTGGAGACATTGATATAATTGGGAATGATGCCCTGACCTCACTGTTCGGGATTGAAAATATAGCTGCTGAATCCATTACTGATATAGGTATTATTGGAAATGATTTGTTATCAACCTGTGCGATACAAAGCATCTGCGAATACCTTGCTGCACCAAATGGAACAGTATCAATTTATGATAACGCCCCCGGCTGCAACAGCCCGGGGGAAGTGGAAGAGGCCTGCCTATATATTTCCATCACCGAAATAAATGCTGAACCAGATTTCAACATTTACCCTTCCCCGGTTGGTGATTTTGCCACCCTGAGTTTTGAAGGGGAAAAACCGGGAGTGGCAAATGTGGTCCTATACAACTCCACGGGAATCAAGGTAAAAACATGGAAGTTTAATATTACCGGAATCGGACAAAGCAAATTTGTGATGAATTTGAGTGCTTTGCCTGCCGGGATTTATTGTTGCAGGATGCAGGTGGGTGATGAGGTAGTGACCAGGAAGATGATTAAACAATAGGGAAGTCTGCAGTTTTCAGTCTGTAGAATGATGA
>CAZBDF010000443.1:0-4156 GCA_964490385.1 uncultured Lentimicrobiaceae bacterium
CGGGCATGGAGCCCTTAACGGATACTGTTTTTGTTAAGGCCGGCGCGACCGGAGACAACACAGGAACAAGCTGGACCAATGCCTTCACATCATTCCAATCGGCACTGGACCTTGCCGCCAGCGGCGACCAGGTGTGGGTGGCAGCCGGAACCTACAAGCCAAGTTACGATTACGGTTTGGATATTGGAGAGAGGGGCAAGCACTTCCGCATGATAGAGGGAGTGAGTATTTACGGCGGCTTTGCAGGAACGGAAGATTCCGTCAGCCAACGCACCGACTTTGACCTGGGAGGCATCCATGAGACCATCCTAAGCGGAGATATAGGAATTGTGGGTGACAGTACCGACAACTGTTACCATGTATTCTACCACCCGGCAGGACTGAATTTGACCGGCGCTGCCATTTTAGACGGGTTCACGATCACAGGAGGATATGCGGATGGAGCTTTTCCCCATAGTTATGGTGGCGGGATGTACAATTATAATTCTTCTCCGACCATCGCCAATGCTATATTTTTATTGAATTCCGCCGATTATGCTGGCGGGATGGCCAATAGGTATTCTTCTCCAACGATCACCAATACAACATTCCTTTCGAATTATGGAACACATGCTGGTGGAATGTATAATAGTTTTTCTTCTCCAATGATCACTAATACCCTCTTCCTTTCGAATTCGACGTATCTGGTTGGCGGTGGAATGAGTAATTCCAACTACTCTAATCCAACCATTTCCAATGCTGTATTCTCATTTAATTCTGCAAGCAATGGTGGAGGTATGTTTAATGATGGAAATTCTTCTCCAACCATCACCAACACTACTTTCAACTTGAATTCCGCAAATCGCGGGGGCTGTATGTATAATTATGGTAGTTCTTCTCCCACCCTCAACAATTGCATTGTGTGGGGAAATACAGCCACCATTGAAGGAAAGCAGATTTACCTGGATGGAGATACATGCACCCTGAATTATTGCTGCTATGCGAATGAAACCAATGATGTTACAATAGTAAACGGCGGTATCTTAACAGCAAGCAATAATAATATCACCTCCAACCCGAAATTTGTAGATCCCTGGGGAGATTTCAGGATCTATGCCTTCTCACCCTGTGTGAATGCAGGCAACAACGACTATAATACACAAACGTACGACATCCGCGGCGAGGCCCGCATCCAGGACACCACCATAGACATGGGTGCCTACGAATGGACATCGGGCCTGGACCCGGCAGTCCAAACCTTTTATGTAAACTACGATGCCAGCGGAAACAATAACGGGGCAAGCTGGGCCAATGCCTTCACCTCGTTGCAGTCGGCGCTGGAACTCGCTGCTCCCGGTGAACAGATATGGGTGGCAGCCGGCACCTACGAACCAGCTTACGATTACGGGTTAAATATTGAACCCCCGGATACCGCAAGAGGCTATCACTTTCGCATGATCGAAGGGGTGGCTATTTACGGCGGATTTGCCGGAACGGAAGATTCCAGAAGCCAACGGATCGATTTTGGTTTGGGTGGCGCAAATGAGACCATACTGAGCGGTGATATCGGAATGGAAGGCGATAATACCGACAACTGCTACCATGTATTCTACCACCCGGCAGGTTTAAATTTAACCGGGTCTGCTATGTTAGACGGGTTTACCATCACAGGAGGGAATGCGGATGGAAGTTCTCCGCACAATGCCGGCGGCGGGATGATGAATGATGGGCCATGTTCTCCTACCATTAACAATGTTTCATTTAAGATGAATGCTGCTGATAGCGGCGGCGGGATGTTCAACAGTGATTCCGATCCGGATCTCACCAATGTTCTCTTCCTTTTGAACACCGCTGTTCAGTCGGGTGGTGGTATCTATAATGATTCATCTTCTCCGACCATCACCAATGTTTCATTCTCGATGAACTCAGCCGGTAACCAGGGCGGCGGTATCTATAATCTAAATGCTTCTCCTACCCTCTTCAACTCCATTGTTTGGGGAAACACGGCTTCCGCCGGTAGTCAACTATACATGGACGGAGGAAGCACAAGCCTGAATTATTCCTGCTATGCCAACGGCACCGGGGATACTACTGCTGTAAACTCCGCTGTTTTTTCAGTAACAAATAACAATATCACCGCCGATCCGAAATTTGTGGATCCCTCAGGAGATTTCAGGATCCACGGCAACTCACCCTGTGTGAATACAGGAAACAACGACTATAACACACAAGCGTGCGACATCCGCGGTGAAGCCCGCATCCAGGACACCATCATTGATATGGGCGCTTACGAATGGATCCCGGTATCAGATCCCTACGGCATCTATTATGTAAAGTACGATGCGTCCCCCAGCAACAATGGAACCAGCTGGGCCAATGCCTTCACCTCCTTGCAGCCGGCGCTGGATCTTTCAGTCCCCGGCGACCAGGTGTGGGTGGCAGCCGGCATCTACAAGCCAAGTAAGGATTATGGAGTAATTGCTACCCCGGATACCACAAGAGGCTATCACTTCCGTATGATCGAGGGTGTAGCTATTTACGGCGGCTTTGCAGGAACGGAAGATCCTTTAACCTTCGATCTGGCCAACCGTGATTTTGTGGCGAATGAGACTATTTTAAGCGGGGATTTGTTGGGCAACGACGATTTTAATGTAGCGAGTGGTGGATACCAGGGAGTGAGTGGTGATGACAACTGCTACCATGTATTCTCCCACCACGATTATGTTTATTTAACCGGCGCTGCCATTTTAGACGGGTTTACGATCACAGGAGGGAATGCTAATTTTGATGGAAATGATTACCATAATACCTTTGGGGGTGGGATGTACAATGGTGGTTCTTCTCCGACCATCACCAACACTGTATTTTCTTCAAATTCCGCAAAGATGGGTGGCGGGATGTCCAATAATTATTCTGATCCAATCATCACCAACGTTATATTTTCTTCAAATTATGCATCAATCAGCGGCGGCGGAATGTATAATAACGAATCATCTCCCACCATCACCAATGCTACATTTTCGTTGAATGATGCGACCGACTACGGTGGAGGGATGTATAACAGAAGTTCTCATCCAAAACTTAACAACTGCATTATCTGGGACAACACTGCTGGCGATGACGGTAAACAGCTTTACAACTACAACTTAATAAAGCCCACCCTAAGCTATTGCTGCTATGCAGACAGTCTCAATGATGTGTACGGCACTCCCTATACAAGTAATTGCATCACCACTGATCCTATGCTAAGCGAAGATTTCAACCTCATCTGGACAAACGACACCACCAAATCTCCCTGCATCGACAGCGGAGATCCGCTTGACTGGCTGAATAACCCTGCCGACCGCGACCCCGATGGCTCACGGATGGATATGGGTGCAAGGTATTTTCATCAGGCATCCCTTGTCGAACTTTTAAATCCTGATGGCAATCATAACCCATTGAATTGGGGGCATGTTCGAATATCAGATACAAGTGCACCTATGACATTCACGATCCGTAATGAAGCAAACCTTTATAGCGAATGTCCAGTATTCTTCCAAGGTTGGAATGCAGATCAATTTAAATTTGTAAGTCCTCAGGAAACCCTTCTTTATGATACCCTTATTTCTCTTGAGCCTTATCAGGAGACTACTTTTGATGTAGTATTCAAACCTACTGAAGACGGCACCCTAAAGAGTTATCTAAGCGCAGGGAGTTCACCTCAATACACCGACAAAATATGGGTAGAAGGTTATGGAGATAGTTATGGCAACATATTTGGCAAAGTACATACTCAGTCGTTAATCCCTGCTACCAATGGCGTAGCGGGCGTTACAATTACAATTGAACCCCAGGAAGCTCCATCTGATATATTCACTGTTTATACAGATGAGGATGGAGAATATTCCAAATCCAATGTCGGATACAGAGATTTTAAGGTTACACCAACGCTGGAACTGAATGGAACAATTCACGAATTTGAGCCGGCTTTCAAATATGTCGAACTTTCGACCACCCATGAAGAGGAAGAAGTGGATTTTACAGATATGACATTCTTCGCTGTTACAGGAAGAATTACTTACCTTGGTACAGAATGCCCTGTGATGGGGATAATGGTTAGAATGGATGGAAATCCTCAATATTTTGGTATAACAAATGCAGATGGAGAATACGAAATCAGTGAAGGCGTTTCTGC
>CAZBDF010000444.1:0-4142 GCA_964490385.1 uncultured Lentimicrobiaceae bacterium
ACAAGGAAATTGAAGATACCTTTGATTTTACGGATCCCGATTTGCCCCCGGTTTCGCATATGGAAGGGGTGGATTTAATTACTGAAGGAATTCTTACCCTAACTAAAGTTGGGAATATTTTAAAAGATTACGATCATCAATCAACACTGGGAAAGGGCCCTGCGGATCAGATTGTGAAGATGATACTTCAAAGCGATGAAATTGATTTCATTGTTGGTACCCGAATCAATATTGCCCACCAGGATCCAAGCCTGCCAGTGGAGCTCGAAATCCGAAGAACAGTTGTTAAGCGTGTTGCATCCATTTTAGAAGAAAAGTTTTTGAAAGAAGTGAAGATTGAGTTTATTTAGGGGAGCTAAGGGATGCAAGCCCCGAAGCATGAGGGGATAGCGGCCCTGGGTTTAGATTGGGTTTATCTAAGAGATGCCCACCGTGCAGTTAACGGCACTGGTTTTAGGTTCGTTTTTATTCCAGAGTTTTCCATACCATAGCCGCCAAGCTAAGAAACCGTGGTATGCTTTAGAATACGAGGAGTATATGTCACCCTTTAAGGGTTTTGTTATTTCTCTTTAACCTCGGTTATATTATAATCCTTTCACCCTTTCAGGGTTTTGCCATGATTTAAAAAATCCCGAAGGGATGGCAGGATTCTAGAATGTGTTTGGATATATAAGTTGCAAAACCCTGAAAGGGTGACATGTTTTCTTAAAAATATTAATAGTGTGGAATTCCTCACAATGCTATCCATCTCTTTCTATTGCTCAGGGCTTTAAACTTGTCATAAAAAAAACCGGCAGGAATTAATTCCCACCGGTTCTATCTTAAGTCACTCAATTATTAACTATAATTCTATTCTTGCATTACCAAATTTACAAATCAGCAATCTTCAAATTAGTTTTCGTATTCCTTCAAAATATCCTTAACGCCATCGGGTGAAACGCGGCCATAGGTTTTTTCGCCTACCATTACTACGGGTGCCAGCCCACAAGCACCCACACAACGCAGACAGGTTAAGGAAAACTTTCCATCAGGTGTTGATTCACCAACTTTGACGTTCAGTTCTTTTTTGAATTCATCCAGCACTTTTTCGGCACCTCTTACATAACAAGCTGTTCCGGTGCAAACCGAAATTGGATGCTTGCCTTTGGGGATCATCGTAAAGAACGAGTAGAAAGTTACCACACCATAAACTTTAGCGACAGAACAATTTAATTCAGCAGCAACTACCTCTTGAACTTCTGCCGGCAGGTAGCCAAATTCCCCCTGGACTTTGTGTAGTACGTTGATCAGATCACCCGGAAGGTTATTAAAAGATTTGCAAATTGCCTTGATTTGCGCAACATCTTTTTCTTTCAGTTTGATTTTTATTGACGACATAATTATTTCTCCTATATTTCTGTTTAGTCAATTACAATATCAGTTTTACGATCGAAGTACTTTGTGTGCAAAAGGTGATGCGCTTTGTCGCTCATAGGTTTGCCAAGGAACTCTTCATATAACTTAAGGATATGAGGATTTTCGTGCGACTTCCTGAGCGTTTTGCCCGCATCTTCAGCATAAATTGCTTTTTGCCTTGCTTTTAGTATCGAAGTGTCTCCGTGGATGTAGGGCTGTCCGCCGCCACCAATACATCCACCAGGACAAGCCATAATTTCGATGGCATGATAATGACTCTTTCCAGCTTTGATGTCATCCAGTAATTTACGTGCGTTGCCAAGGCCGTGAGCTATACCAATATTAACGTCTAAGCCGTCGAAATCAACAGTTGCTGAACGAATACCTTCCATGCCGCGCAGTTGTTCGAAGTCAACTTTTTCGAGTGTTTTTCCTGTATGGAGTTCGTAAGCAGTACGCGCGGCAGCTTCGATAACACCACCTGTGGTTCCAAAGATTACGCCTGCACCAGTTGATTCTCCCATTGGATGATCAAAATCTTCGTCAGGAAGAGCGTTGAAATCGATGTTGGCTCGTTTGATCAGGTTGGCAAACTCACGTGTAGAAACGGAATAATCTACATCGGGATTTCCATCAACCTTAAACTCGTCGCGTGAGCATTCATATTTTTTAGCCACGCAAGGCATAATAGAAACAACTACCAGCTTTTTGCGATCTACTTTAATCTTGTCAGCGAAATATGTTTTTGCAATAGCACCAAACATCTGTTGAGGTGAGCGTGCCGTTGATGGAATTTCCATCATCTCAGGAAACTGATGTTCGAAGAATTTTACCCATGCAGGGCAGCAGGAAGTCAGGATAGGAAGTTTTACTTCCTTGTCGCCGGCCAGGAATTTATTGAGCCTGCCGAGTAATTCTGTTCCCTCTTCCATAATGGTGAGGTCGGCAGCAAAATCTGTATCAAATACATAATCGAAACCAAGCTCGCGAAGTGCAGCAGCCATTTTTCCGGTAACCAGGGTTCCGGGTTTCATCCCAAATTCTTCGCCAAGAGCAGCCCTTACAGCAGGTGCTGTTTGTACAATAACGGTTTTGTTAGGATCGGCCAGGTCGTTGATGAGCTGGTTGGTATGGTCAACTTCGGTGAGTGCACCTGTAGGACAAACATTTACACATTGTCCGCAATAAGTACATTCAGAATGGTCGAGGTTCATTTCAAATGCCGGGGCAACAACTGCTTCAAATCCACGGTTAACAGCTGAAAGTACACCAACAGTCTGGACTTCGTTGCACATCACTTCGCAGCGACGGCACATAATACATTTATCCACATCACGGATGATGGAAGGAGATGTATCTTTACGGTATGTGGATTGCTCACCCTGGTAAGGGATTTCGCGAATGCCTAATTTATGGGCCAGGTCCTGTAACTCGCAATGTCCTGATTTTGCGCAAACCAAACAGTCAAATGGGTGGTCGGACAAAATAAGCTGGACCACAGTTTTTCTTGCATTCAGCACCCTGATGGAGTGCGTCTGCACAACCATGCCATCGGCACAATCGGTAGCACAGGCAGGTGCCAGGTTGCGACGGCCTTCAACTTCAACAACGCAAACTCGGCAGCCACCGGGTTTATTTTCTATATTAAGGTCGCCAAGGTTCATGTAGCACAAAGTAGGGATGTGAATGCCAACCTTCTTTGCAGCACTTAAAATTGTAGTGCCCGGTTCTACTTCAACCGTTTTTTTATCTATTGTTAATTTGATCATATCCATAATAATATCATTGCTTTATTAAACAATTTCAATCGCGTTAAATTTACACTTCTCGAAACAAGTTCCACATTTGATACATGTTGACTGATCGATAAAATGAATTTCTTTTTTCTCACCTGAAATACAGTTGACAGGGCAATTTCTTGCACACGCGGTACAGCCAACACAGTTATCAGGAACTACTATATAACGAAGTAGTGATTTACAAACACCTGCAGTACATTTATGTTCTTCAACGTGTTCCACGTATTCTTCCCAAAAATTATCCATTGTTGACAATACAGGATTTGGAGACGTTTGTCCCAGTCCGCAAAGCGATGTATCCTTGATGACATTGCTCAAAGTCCTTAGTTTATCAAGGGTATCCATGGTGCCTTCACCTTTGGTAATTTGTTCAAGCATTTCATACAAGCGCTTGTTGCCAATTCGGCAAGGGCTGCATTTACCACATGATTCTTCAACCGTAAAATCGAGATAGAATTTTGCTACGGAAACCATACAGTCGTCTTCGTCCATAACAATCATTCCACCCGATCCCATCATCGATCCGGCTTCAATAAGTGTGTCATATTCTATAGGAGTGTCCAAATCTTTTTCGGTAAGGCATCCGCCTGAAGGCCCACCGGTTTGAACAGCTTTAAATTTCTTATCGTCCTGAATACCTCCACCGATTTCAAAAATAACTTCCCTCAGTGTTGTACCCATAGGAACTTCAACAAGCCCAACATTATTGATCTTTCCGGCAAGGGCAAATACTTTGGTGCCTTTTGAACGTTCGGTGCCAATGCCTGCAAACCATTTTGCTCCTTTAAGTATAATAGGAGAGATGTTGGCAAAAGTCTCAACATTATTTACGTTGGTAGGCTTGCCTTTGTACCCTTCAACCGATGGGAACGGAGGTTTAAAGGTAGGTTCACCACGACTGCCTTCCATCGAATGGATGAGAGCAGTCTCTTCTCCGCATACAAATGC
>CAZBDF010000445.1:0-4116 GCA_964490385.1 uncultured Lentimicrobiaceae bacterium
ATCCTCGAAAAGTTACGAAAATTTAAAATTTTCTACTTTTCGGGATCTTCAGTTCTTAGTGCCGAAAAACCAGAAATCTCTGATTTCATTGTTTTTCGAGCATCCTCGAAAAGTTACGAAAATTTAAAATTTTCTACTTTTCGGGATCTTCAGTTCACATTCAATCACCTTGAAACCTGCAACTTGTAACTTGTAACTTGTAACTTGCAACTCCTAAAACACTTCTTTTATTTTGATTTTATTTCCCCTAAAATCCACAACATCACCACTGGCCCTTCCTTTTAATGCTTCGAAAATTGGAACCTGGGGCGATACAACAAAAATTTCCCCTTTCTCAATTTTTATCCGGCCTATCCCGGTGGCAATAAATATATTTTGCATATCTGTTAATACCACCGATCCAAACTCCACTTTATCATGTAGTTTATCAACACCAATTATGTCGAGGCAGGCAATTTGTTCCATGGTTTGTTGAAGTTGTCCGGCAAACATATCACGTTTAGTCAGTATCTGTGCCCGGTACGAATCATATCTATCCTTGGGTTGTCCGTATTCATTGGCACTACTCTGTGCATCGGCCATGGCAATCCTTGTATTTTCGGCTGCCGTGCCTAGATGCGATTTGCACAGTTCTACCAATTTTGTTTTAAAACTAATTTTTTCGATTTTATTCATCTTTCCTACAATTTCCGTCTCTAAATACATATCCTTAACTACTTGAATTTACTTAACTTTGTTCCGAATTAATTTTTAAGCATCTAAAGATAATAAATATTTTACCACAACGCAAGAATTAAATTAATTATGGATCAGGAAGAAATATTAAATGAAGCTGTTTACTCACCTTTAGTCCTTGAATTTCTGTCGGTTGCACAAAAGTTCTGCTTATTTATCGAGGAAATCGACAGGCATGATAAAGTTGAGATATTCAATGCATTGCATAAGGCATTGCCACTTTTATACGTCAAGGGTTCCTTATTGCCCGATGTTATAATTGAAGATTTTTCGATCAATGAAAAATATGTCACTGTAGAAAACTGGCAGGATTTGTTTAACGAATTGAGAAAGAAATTCGGAATTGACGACGAGTTTTGGTATATCGAAAATGATAATCCACACAATGATTTGGTTAAAGGCAGTATTTCGGACATGCTCACTGATATATACCAGGACATGAAAGATTTTACTATCCTTTATCAAAAGCCCATGCGTGATGCAAAGAAAATTGCAGTTTGGGAAATCAAAGAACTTTTTAAAGCCCATTGGGGTGTTCGGGCTGCAAACCTGCTTAAGGTTTTTCACTATAAGCTTTACAGCGATGTTAACGATCGTGGCACTGAATATTTCGATGATTTTTAGGACTTGATTTACACTATTCTAAATAGGGACAATATCAAATCTCACAAAATCAAGATCTTACACCATACATCTCCCCTACTTTCTAAATATCGACATATTGCCAATGTTTTCATTAAAAGAATCTTAGCATTCTAAAACTTATTACTTTTGCAATTTTAATTTAATCTAAATAGATGGATCTGAGCGGACTCAAACAAGGGGAAAAAGCCATTATTGCCAAGGTGAAGGGAAGAGGTGCCTTTAGGAAAAGGATTACCGAAATGGGCTTTATACCCGGCAAGCTGGTGGAGGTGATTAAAAATGCCCCATTGCGCGACCCCATTGAGTATCGCCTGATGAATTATGATGTGTCGCTAAGGCGAAGCGAAGCCCGGCTGGTAGAAGTTGTTTCCGAAAAGGAAATAGAAAGTGTGAGTACCACAAGCGAGTTCCAGGGTGTGATAGATGATGAAACCCTGAAACGCAAAGCGACTGAAAAAGGCAAGACTATCGATGTAGCCCTGGTTGGCAACCCCAACTCAGGCAAAACAACAATCTTTAATTTTGCTTCACGATCCCGCGAAAAAGTGGGGAATTACGGTGGCGTTACGGTAGATGCCAAAAAAGCAAAATTCAAGCAGGATGGTTATTTATTAAATATTGTTGATCTGCCCGGCACCTACTCTCTTAGCGCTTACACTCCCGAAGAGCTTTATGTCCGCAAACATATTCTTGGCCAATATCCTGACATCGTCATCAATGTTGTTGACGCATCCAATATTGAGCGTAACCTGTATTTGACCACCCAGTTGATTGACATGGACATCAAGGTTGTGATAGCCCTTAACATGTACGATGAACTTGAGACAAAAGGTGATAAATTCGATTACGAAATGTTGGGCAAAATGCTGGGCACACCCATTGTACCTACCGTGGGTTCAAAGGGCAAAGGCATTTCCGAATTGTTCAAAAAAGTAATTGATGTTTACGAAGACAGGGACCCAACGGTTAGGCACATCCATGTAAACTACGGAAAGACCATCGAACGTTCCATTAGAAAAATACAGGACGAAATCTGGAAGAACCGGTCGCTCACCGATAAAGTTTCGTCAAGGTTTTATGCTATCAAATTGCTTGAAAAAGATGAGTCCGTTGACTTCAACCTTTCGAAGTTTACTAACTACAACCAAATCAAGGGCATTACCAACAATGAAATTAGCAACCTTGAAAAAGATTACAGTGAAGACACCGAATCGATGATCACTGATTCGAAGTATGGATTTATTTCTGGTGCGCTTAAAGAAACCTACACAGAAAACAAGCTGGAGCGAAAAACAAAGACGGAAACTGAAATTATCGATACCTTCCTCACCCACAAAATTTTCGGCTTCCCCGTTTTCATGTTCTTCATGTGGCTGATGTTTTACACAACATTTACCCTCGGAAGTTACCCAATGGAATGGATTGACATGGGAATAGAAGTCCTGGGTAATTTCATTGGTTCGCATATGCCCGATGGTATGCTCAAAGATTTGATAACCGATGGCATCATTGCCGGGGTCGGTAGCATTATCGTTTTTTTACCGAATATCCTCATTCTGTTTTTCTTCATTTCTTTTATGGAAGACACTGGATACATGGCACGGGTGGCATTTATTATGGACCGCATCATGCACAAAATTGGTTTGCACGGGCGTTCTTTCATTCCACTCCTGATGGGTTTTGGCTGCAACGTTCCGGCGGTAATGGCCACCCGCACCATCGAATCGCGCCACGACCGGATCCTCACCATACTCATCAATCCATTTATGTCGTGCAGTGCACGGTTGCCCGTTTACATTTTGATTATCGGGGCTGTTTTCCCAAGCAATCCCAGTTCAATCCTATTCCTGATCTATGGCATTGGCATCGCTTTAGCAGCCACAGTTGCCATCATTTTTAAAAAAACAATTTTTAAATCTGCCGAGGCACCATTTGTGATGGAATTGCCTCCATACCGTTTGCCCACGCTAAAAGCCACGCTTAAAAACATGTGGTTCAAAGGTTCGCAATACCTCCGTAAAATGGGGGGCATTATTCTTATTGCGGTAATTATTATTTGGGCAATGGGCTACTTTCCCCGCCAGAATGAAGCAATGAAAACTTTCGACCTGGAGATGGCTAAAAGAGAAGTGATTTTCCAAAAGGAAACTACCAACCTCGACTATCAAACAGATGCTGATTTGGTTGAAATGTACCGAAACCAAATGTCAATTGACTTATCAGCAATAAAATTTCAAAAACGCACTTATCAGCTGGAAAATTCATTTATCGGTAAATTAGGGAAATTTGTTGAGCCAGCTATCAAACCCCTCGGATTTGATTGGAAAATGGGTGTAAGCCTGATTACCGGGGCTGCTGCCAAAGAAATTGTTGTGAGTACGATGGGAGTCCTGTATCAAACAAACGACCTGAATGATGGAACACAAAACCTGGTTGAGAAATTAAAGAACGAAAAATATACGTCCGGCGAAAATATTGGCAAGCCGGTATTTACACCTTTAGCAGCATTTACATTTTTACTTTTTGTTTTAATTTATTTTCCGTGTATCGCCGTAGTAGCTGCCGTTAAAAAAGAAACCGGAAGCTGGAAATGGGCTGCATTCCTCGCTATTTACACAACGGGGTTGGCATACGTGATGTCGCTTATTGTTTATCAGGTAGGTACTGCATTTTTCTAATTCATCTTTGCAAGAAAACGCCAAATACTGCGTTACTCTCGTTTTGAAAACAGTTATT
>CAZBDF010000446.1:0-4107 GCA_964490385.1 uncultured Lentimicrobiaceae bacterium
AATATCCCACTGGCCGATAGTATTCGTGTTTTGGGCCGGCCAGAAAAAACCTTCCATTCCGGCCAATATTACCAGTTCATCCATAAGCTCTTCAAAAATAATTTCCATTTCAGGATTTTGGGGCATCAGGTAGCTTGATAATCCTCCCCAACCTGCATTCAGATTAATGGTTTGTTGAAGCCCGAAAACCGTTGCGTCCAAATAATCGGAATGGCTTTGCGCCGGGTTCTCAAGGTTAAAAGCATCGAGGATAAATTTGTTGGTACAGGGCAACTCAAATTCGGGTACCTGTGCTTCAAAGGCCAGTGTTATTGATTCTCCTGGATTTAATGCAAGCTCTGTAAATTGCGGCTCACAAAACCATCCAAACTCATTAAAAACGTTGATGTGAAGAAATGCAGGTTCAAATCCAAGATTTGAAATTTCGAATGTTGGGAAGATCATATCACCGGGCGTGGCTTCCAAATTTTCCTGTGCCTCCACCTTAATTGAAGGAATGATGGACAATACTGCAGCACCTTGCCCTACAGGGATTCCGTCAAAACCAAAAACATCGGTAGTAACAGTAAAGGCATCGCCGGGCAATGCATATGGCGGCACCTGGAATGTGGTTTCAAACGGTTGATCGAAAGATTCACTTGTATAGACCAATTCGCCGGTATTGGCGTCAAATACATTAAATATTGCCATTCCCAATTCCTGCTCGCCAGCCATCGACATATCACAAGCCACTGGCACATCCTGACCACTCAGTGCAGCTCCGGGCATCACTGGCCCCATGCAACACACCAGGTGGCCACCCAGGTTGCCTGCATCAAGAAGATCGAAGGTAAAATCAGTTTTATCGATGATATACTCGCCACTTGTTGTAGATATTTTCGCGTAGTTGTTCCCGGCAACATCCTTATCCATCACAGGAGGCCCTTTATGTTCGCCGGCACAATCAATACTAGCCAGCACAACTGGGGCAAAGGGGCCACGCGTATCAATAATCTCAACATGGCCACCAGAAGACGCTACCACATATACGCCTGGAATACCATTTTCGACCACGTACATTGGGCTGTTGGCCAAATTTATCGGGTCCCCAACAATACTTGGCCCGTCAACTGCATTGCCTGGGTTAACAATAAAAACCTGTCCATTTTGATTCACGGCCAATAGATTGCCTGCATTACCACCACCCGGAATAACCAGTAAAGGGCAAGCCGGTGCACCAGGAAGATTAAGGATGGCCCCAATTTGTTGAGGTCCGCCACCACCAGCGGGTGCCTGGTTTATATTAAAAATCTGAAAATTCTGATTTACTACTATCATTCTGCCTCCACCAACAGGCAAAGGCCTGGCTGCCGGAGCGCCGGGCAGGTTCAAGGGTTGCCCTACAGCCCTGCCTCCTACAATATTAAAAACCTGGTTGTTTTGGTTCAACAAAACGCCCGCATTAAAAAAAGCAAATGCCCCGGGGAGGTTTTCAGGTAGCCCGATAGCCTTACCATCAAGGCCAATAACAAAAATCTGATTGTTCTGGTTTATCAATAAATGACCATCAAAGTATGCAGGTGAACCAGGAAGGTTTGATCCTACTCCTACCTGTTCTGGTTCTCCTGTGTCCGGATTCTGTCGTATGATAAAAATTTCATTGTTTTGGTTGACCAGGGCAAAATCACCATTCGGCAATAATACCGGGCTCATTGCGTGTTCACCGGGCAAATTAATTGTACCTAATAAGCTGCCCGCTGCGTCGAAAAAGGAAAACAGGCCGCCGGTGGTCTGCACCGCGAAATCACCAAGGGCACCAAATTCTACAATTTCACCAATATGATCGCCGGGAAGATTGTAGGAGCCTATGACGACACCGCTTGATGAGATTACATGAACAATACCACCAGTTGTGGGGATAACAAACCATCCACTGGCAATTGCAGCAGGGTTGATTCCGAGCGCTATGGGAACACCAATGTGGGCACCAGGCAAATTTAAAGTAGCTATCACTGAAACGGGTGGGGGTGTGAGGATAGCAATTTTTCCTCCTGATAAAGTTATCACGGAGTTTCCATCGGCCAGCTTAATTAAATCCGATCCGCTGGCTGAGTTTGGATGAATAAATACAAAGCTTGCAATTATCAAAAGATAAAAAAGCATTGAATTGATTTTGTTTAGTGTTTTTTTGGTTTGGCTTGTGAAGTGAACTGAGTTGAAGTTTTGTGTTTCCATGATTCTGTTTTTTTTTGATTAATAAATAGTAATTAACAACTTTGGTAGGATGAATTGCTAAAGGTGTGCCAATAGAAAAACGGGATGCAAAATTTCACAGATAATATACCCTAAAGTACTGTTTTAATGTCTGTTAAAATTTTTCGGAACATTATTTAAATAATTGATGAAACAGGGTAAGTGGGTGAAAAGGCCGGGGAAATTCACCTTAGTGGGTGAAAATCCGGAGGGGGAAAGGAAGGGGTATAGGGGGCAAAAATGTCAGATGTTAGATGTGTGATGTTTGATGTTTTGATGTCGGGTGACGGGTGACGGGTGACGGATGGCGGGTGGCGGGTAACAGCGACGATGACAAAATGGGGAAGGCCTCTCCTGACTTTCCATCGTCCGCCAGCCGGCGGACATGGAAACGTCAAGAGGAAGCAGGGTATATAAGAGTAGGGATAGTCACCCCGTGAACCGTGTTGGGAAAATGGGGTAAATTCTGAACATTATCACCTCTGCCATGCGCAATTCACGGGGTGACTTTTCCCTGGTAGTTCGAAGTTTTTGAAATAGCTTTTATGAGTCTCTGATGCTTTTGTTTTGGTAAATATATTTTTTACAACATTCAACTTCGAACGGGTAGCAGCGACAAGGGGAAAATGTGTATAAGGTGGGTAGGGGAAATAAGGTATATGGCTAGTCGCCCCGTGAAACGTGTTTGGCAAAAAGTCACCCGGTGAATCCTGCTTAAGCTTACTACATAGGGACTGCTGAGAAATTCTTAACAACTTGTTATTTATCCCATTACAAAAATAATGTTATGTTTAAATGCACGGCTTTTTGTACGATTATTCATAAAACCTTGCGTTTAATATTACGGTGCGCTGCACCTTTGTGGCACATGCTCACCATTTACTACAAAGATTACGGTGCGCTGCACCTCCACATTTTCTTTGGTTCAACCATACTTAACAAGTACTGCATTCAAAGCGGCAGAGCCGCGCAATATTTGTAGAAAAAAAGATGTACGGATGCCGTAAGGTGCAGAGCACCGAAATATTGTCATTTTTAGTTTTTCAGCAAGCCCTGAAAATAGCCAAAATGCCTGAGCTATTCACCGGGTGACTTGTCCCCTTAAAAAAAGCGCTCCATTACTGAAGCGCCTTGTAACTAAAAAGCCGGTTTTATTTGTTTAGATTACTTCAAAAATACTTTTCCATTCACCGAAAAACCGTCTGTAGTCAGGTTGACGATATAGTAACCCGTGGGCAGGTTAAGTGAAATGGAGCCGGCATTATCAGTAATTTGTTGGGCAAGCACTTTTTGGCCTAACAAATTATAAAGATTAATGGTTGAAGCACCTTCTATTTCATCAACAAAATAGAGCACATTGTTGGCAACATAAAAATAGTTGGCCGCCGTGGCTGTGTTTTCTTCAATGCCCACTGCATCTTTAAAGTGCAACACAAAGCGCTCGTTGTCAATTCCAGTTTCAAAAACATCAAAACTATAAGCCGGGTCCTTCCGCAAATCGGTGATGATACCGGTAACTTTATCTTCCAGGTTTATCGGGATATTTTCAGTAATGTTTTCGATGAGGCTGGGTTCAAAAACATAAGTTCCGGTGACCTCAGCCCTTAGTCCCAGTTTTACCGAAACCCCATCAACGATTGGGGGCAGGCTTTGGATGGCATAATCTTCACCATCATCTTCAACCAAGCGGGTATAGAGGGCAAGGTTTGGGTTGCCACTGAGTTTGCGGGCGTCATATGATTCATCCAAACCGTTGGTCATCCCCGGAATGAAGCATAGAATGGATGTATTAATTTCATCTTCGGGGTTGGAAACCAAAATCTCGAAGCGTGAAATATCATCCCCACCCGATTTATAAAAACTTGTTCCGGATGC
>CAZBDF010000447.1:0-4101 GCA_964490385.1 uncultured Lentimicrobiaceae bacterium
GAGTGAATGAAAGATTAGGAATAGGACGCGGATGACACGGATTACACTGATTTACGCGGATGTTACCTACAATCGAATCAGTGCTTATCCGTGTCATCCGTGTAATCAGCGTTCCAATTTTACCCACAACTCTTAAAATCTTGCCATCAACTCAAATCTATTATTTTTGCAAGCTTCAAAACTTACAAGAATAAAAAGCATAAACCATATACTCCATGACGGACATAGAAAAGCAGCAGGTATTTGAGAAATTGAAGCGGGAAAAGAAAAAACTGACCGGCAAAATTGAAACACTCAGGGAGCTAACCAAACCTATTCCTCCGGGTGATGAAATCGGGAGGATAAGCCGTATCAACAAAAGTGTGAACGAAGCTGCATTGCGGGCCTCTGAAGAGAATATGAAGACCATCATTCTATCCATTGAAAATTATGAAACCCCGGAGTTTGGCATTTGCCGCAAATGCGGAAACCCAATTCCATTTGGCCGGATGATGGTAATGCCCGGAAGTTCAGCCTGTGTGAGTTGTGCGGGATTTTAGTTCAAAGTTCTTTGTTTTGAGTTTCCGAAGTTCTGTGGTCAATGTTTGAGAGTTCATTTGTGTCATTTAGCTTCGCTGTCATTAGATGTCATTTGCGCTTCGCGCGTCATTTATTTTCTAACATAATGACAACAAATGACTTTCAATTGGAAAAAGTATTAAGTTTAAACGAATCTCTCAACCACCTAAACAATTACCCTTTATGAATGAATCCCCCGACGCGGATATCCTGAAAAAGCTCACCACCGAAAAAATGCCTTTTGGTAAATACAAGGGTGCGAAGATTTGCAACATCCCCGAACATTACCTGGTTTGGTGCCACAGCAAAGGATTCCCAACAGGTAAGCTGGGCATGATGTTAAACACCATGTACGAAATACGGCTGAATGGGCTGGAATATCTGCTGGAGCCACTGAAGGGAAAAAATTAAAGAAGGTTGTATTTCTTTCCGGACTGTCCCCTGATACAAGACAGATTGCCACGCTTCGCGCGCAATAGTCCGTCTCTGGAACATCCATATATATTACAAACAATTCCTTTGAAACTGGATTTTGCGAGCGGCGAAGCGACGAAGCAACCCGTTTCATTATCGCATGAGACTTTTGTGTATAAAAAAAAGATGTTTGATCTGGTAATCAATTTTTCCCAGATCAAACATCTTACATCAAACATCGGAAATCTTATATTCTTTACCTCCCTTGCACCTGCCCTGTCGAATCAGCAGCCTGTTGCGCTTCGATAAATACCTGCTCCTCTTCGGGTGACAACCATCCACCGCCAAGGGCTTTGTATAATGCCACGTGTGCCCCCAATAAATCTCTTCGGGTTTGCGAGTAGCTTAATTGTGCATCGAAGGATTGTTGCTGCGAATTGAGTACTTCGAGGTAAGAGGTTACACCTTTGTCGTAGCGTTGGGCAGAGAGGTAATCAGCATTTATAGCTGCAGTATATCTCCGCTCCTGTGCAAGCAATTCTTCACGTAAAGTCTCTATCGAAATCAATGCATCTTCTACCTCCTTGAAGGCTTGCAAGGCAACGCTTTCATACGTCATGAGGGCAGCTTCGGTATTGGCACGTTCTATTTCAACCCTTCGCTTGTTTTTTCCAAATTGGAACAATGGACCGAATATCACACCTGATGCCGACCAACCCAATCCGGCTGAACCGAGGGTTGTCAAATCCGAAGTCGCCACACCCAACAATCCGGTTAAACTCAAAGATGGCCAGCGCATGGCCTGTGCTGCACCAATGCGTGCATTTTGTGCGGCATATTCTGATTCTGCCTGCATTACATCAGGGCGGCGGGTTAAAAGTTGTGAGGGTAAACCGTTAGGGACATCTGGCGGTTCAACCTGGTCAATCAGGTTTGAACCAACTTGTACTTCATCAGGATATCCACCCAGCAGGATACTAAGCGTACTTTCATTAAATGCAATGGCCCTTGTATAAATGGGCACTGCTGCCGCAGAAATAGCACTTTGTATTTGTGCCTGGTTCAGGTCAATTTCCGCAACTACACCATAGTCGTACCTGGCTTGAATAATAGCCGTTGAACTATCCCTTGCTTCCTTGGTCCTGCGAGAAATTGCCAATTTTGCCATATTATCAAGCAAAGAAAAATAAGTTGATGACACGGCAGAAATCAAACTCATCTGTACGGTTCGCATGCCATATTCAGAAGCCAATAAACTGGCGCGTGCTGATTCATTAAGTCTGCGGTACTTGCCCCAAAAACCAATTTCCCAATCCATTTGTGGGAAAGCAAAATAGTTAGTGGAAATATCGTTAAGGGTTGTAACACCATTTACCGAGTTCCCGGAACTAACTCCAGCATTAAATCCAAATGTCGGCCATTGATCGGCTTTGGTATAACCAAGGTTAGCAGCGGCGGCATCAACCCGGGCAGCGGCAATCAACACGTCTTTATTGTTTTCAAGAGCTTGGGCAATCAAAGTATCCAGCACATCATCATCAAACATTTCCCACCAGCGCAGGTTAACAATAGTGTCTGTTGTAATCGAATCAAATCGAAAGGAAGTTGGCCCATCGTATTCTGGTTTTTGAAAATTAGGCCCCAGTTTACACCCTGACATGAAAACGATTATTCCGATAATAAGTATTGATATTGTTTTTTTCATGGCATTAATCGTTTTTAACAGTTACAGTTTCAGCTTCCGATGCCTGCTGTCGGTCTCGTTTCTTTTCATAACCTGCTAATTTTCCAATTAAAATAAACAGCATCGGGTATAGAAAAACACCCAGAAAAGTAGCAACCGACATCCCTCCAAGCAGTGCCATGCCCATCACTTTACGTGATTCAGCACCAGAGCCAGAAGCAATGACCAAAGGAAATACGCCAAGGATAAAGGAGAAAGCGGTCATCAAAATAGGCCTGAACCTCGACCTGGCAGCTTTGAGGGCAGCATCGTAAAGGCTGGATCCATTTTTGAATTCATCATTGGCATACTCAACAATCAGGATGGCATTTTTTGCCGCCATACCAATAAGCATGACAAATGATACCTGGGCAAAAATATTGTTCTCGAAAGTGGGACTGAAAAGCCTCCCCGCCCAAAGCGCAAACAAAGCACCAAAGATTGCAAATGGTGTTCCCATTAAAATACTGAACGGTAGGGACCAACTCTCGTATTGTGCCGACAAAATTAGAAACACAAATAGCAATGAAAAGGTAAGGATGATTGCCAGCGACCCAGAAGCTTTCTCCTCCTGGTAGGACATGGCATTCCATGCAAAGCTCATATCATCAGGAAGTACCTCTTCGGCCACCTCCTTAAGCGCAGTACGGGCTTGTGTGGAAGTATAACCATCTCCCGGCCCACCGGTGACTTCTACCGAACGGTAAAGGTTAAACCGTGTGGTGTAATCGGGCCCCGAAATGGGACGAATTGTTGCCACCGTGGAGAGCGGCACCATTTTATCTACATTATTCTTGATAAAGAAATTGTTGATTTGTTTTGCATCAACCCGATACTGTGGCTCGGCCTGTATGTATGATTTGTAAAGCCGTCCGAAACGGGTAAAGTCATTTACGTATGCCCCACCCATAAAAGCACCCACCGTGGTATATAAATCGTTCAGGCTAATTCCCAGCTTGAGGGCTTTTTCGCGGTCAATGTCCATATAGCGTTGCGGAACTGAAGCCTGGAAAGATGTAAAAGCATTACTAATCTCGGGCCTTACATTGGCAGCTTTAATAAATTCGATGGTATTTTTAGCCAGGTATTCAGGAGTATTCCCACCTTTATCCTGTAACATAATACTAAAGCCTGATCCATTTCCAAGCCCGGGAATAGCCGGAGGACCAAAGGCAAACACCTGTGCTCCCTTTATGGTTGTTGCCAGCTGCATGTTGATTTTCTTAACCAACTCTGCGGCTGTTAAATCCCTCTCTCCCCAATCGATTAATGAAGCAAACAAAAAAGCAGTATTGGATGTCATGGCCCCCGAAAGCATACTGTATCCGGTAGCAGTAGTTACAAATTCAACTTCCGGATATTGCATTAAAACTTCTTCAACTTGCTTTGAAATTACATCCGAACGC
>CAZBDF010000448.1:0-4095 GCA_964490385.1 uncultured Lentimicrobiaceae bacterium
GGTGGTGATTCGGATATTGGTGGTGGCGATACCGATATTTCGGGAATAGACCTGGAAGCAGATGCCGATGTTGACCTGTCCAATGTTTCGGATACAACGGATGCATCAGATATCACTGACATCGACCCTTCATTTCATTTTTTTACGGTGCGAAACTTCATCGCATTTTTTACCATGTTTGGATGGGCCGGCATTGCCGCATGGAATGAAGGACTGTCGAAAACATGGACCATCGTTGTTGCTATTGCAGCTGGCCTGATAACAATGGGTGTTGTTACAGCCTTGTTTTATTACATCAGTAAATTGCAGGATGCCGGTGGCAATATTAAAATATCGAATGCCCTCAACCAAATAGGCAATGTTTACATCCCGATTAAGGCTGATGGCGGTAATGTGGGAAAGGTGCAGATCACCATACAGAATTCATTGCGCGAGATGCCTGCTATTACCAAAGGCAAACAGGATTTGGCCACAGGCACGGTAGTGAAAGTAGTTGGAATCGTGAGCAACAGCATCCTTGTTGTACAAAAAATGTAATCACAAGTTGCAAGTTACAGGTTACAGGTTGTAACTTGCAACTTGCAACATTGTCTTCTAGTTTAAAAATAAATTGAAAATAGACAGATTGTAAACCCTTTTAAAACAAAAAAAATATGAATCCACTTTTCGTTATTATTGCTTTTGTTGTGATCATTTTCGTGATGATCCTGGCATTGTTTTCACGCTACAAGCGTTGCCCTTCTGATAAAATCCTGGTTATTTACGGGAAAACCGGAAAAAGTAAAGATGGCACTTCCAGGTCATCAAGGACCATACATGGTGGAGCTGCCTTCATCTGGCCGGTAATTCAAAACTATGCTTTCCTCGACCTCACTCCTATTTCTATCGAAGTAAACTTAACCAATGCCCTTAGCCGGCAAAATATCCGGGTTGATGTTCCATCCAGGTTTACAGTGGGAATATCTACTGATGCTGGAGTAATGACCAATGCCGCTGAAAGACTGCTGGGACTTCAAATGGGACACATTCAGGAACTGGCAAAAGACATCATTTTTGGTCAATTGAGGCTTGTGGTTGCCACCATGGAGATTGAAGAAATTAACACAGACCGTGATAAGTTCCTTGCCAACGTATCTCAAAACGTAGAAGCAGAATTACAGAAGATTGGACTTCGCTTGATTAATGTTAACGTTACGGATATTCGTGACGAATCAGGTTATATCGAAGCACTTGGTAAGGAAGCTGCGGCAAAGGCTATTAACGATGCCAAGAAAAGTGTTGCAGAAAAGAACCGCGATGGCGCCATTGGCCAGGCTGATGCCCATAAAGACGAAAGGGTGCAGGTAGCAAGTGCTGTTGCAGATGCCAAGATTGGTGAAGCAGGTGCAAATCAAAAAGAACGTATCCAGGTTGCCGATGCTGTTGCCATGGCTAAAATTGGTGAAGCAAACGCCAACCAGAAGGAACGTATCCAGGTTGCTGATGCAGATGCCAATGCCAAGGTGGGCGAAGCAGATGCCAACCGACTTGAAAGGGTTAAAACGTCCGAAGCCAATGCAACTGCTGTTGAAGGTGAAAATACTGCCAAGATCACCATTGCAAATTCTGATGCTTTGCGCCGAGAAAAGGAAGCCGAAGCACACCGTTTGGCAATTGCCGCCGAAAAAGTTAAAGAAGCTGAAGCCCTGAAAGAAGGTTACACAGCCCAACAAAAAGCCGAACTTGAACGCGCAGAACGCGAGCGCGCAACCAAAAAAGCTGACATCGTCGTTCCTGCCGAAATTGATAAGCAGAAAGTTGAAATAGATGCCGAGGCCCAGGCCGAACAAATTAGAAGAATTGCCCGTGGTGAAGCCGATGCGATTTTGGTTAAAAAACAAGCCGAAGCACAAGGTCTGATGGAAGTGCTCACCAAGCAAGCCCTCGGTTTCGAAAAACTGGTAGGTGCCGCCAACCAAAATGCCCGCGATGCCGCCATGCTGATGATTGCCGATAAATTGCCAGAACTGGTCAGTATCCAGGTTGAAGCCATCAAGAACCTTAAGATTGATAAGATCACAGTCTGGGATTCGATGGGTGGTGGCGGAGGAGACGGTACACCCACTTCTGCAAACTTCCTGTCGGGAATGCTCAAATCAATCCCACCCTTCGATGAGGTATTTAAAATGGCCGGCCTTGAGTTGCCCGAGTATTTGAAAGGTGTGGAAACGGAAGAGAAAACTGAAGATGCTGTTGCCGAAGAGTTGAAGCCTGATGATGAGAAAAGTAAATCGAAAAAAGAAGATGGGGGGTCGGGGAAAGTAGAATCTTAAAATTCTGATTCAACACAATTAAAGGTTTTTAAAAATGACAACAGAACAAATACAGCAAGGAATAATTGATAAAATTCTATTGTTAGATAATCAGGATTTACTTCTTGCCATCGATACCTTGCTGGGGCAGAGTGTAAATCAACACGATATTTATAAAGTGTCCGGTCAGCAGCGTAAGGTACTTGAGGCAAGTGAAGAGGATATAAAGTACAACAGGATAATATCCGATGAAGAAGTTAACCAGGAAGAAGATTCATGGCTAAACAAGTAAGCTGGACCAAAACAGCCCGTTTTCAAAGGAGGCAGGTTTTAGAATATTGGGAAAAACGGAATGGTAATAAGAATTATAGCCGGAAAATATCAGGCTGGATCCGTGAGACAATCCTTATTATCAAAGCATATCAGTACATTGGGAAGCCGACAGATTATGTTGATACAAGGGTTTTTGTAAAAGGGGATTATAGTATTTTTTACCGTGTAGCTGAACATCAGTTAATCATCACGAGCTTTTGGGACAACAGGCAAGATCCGGATAAGTTAACTGAGATTTTGAAGTAAGTTCTTTGGAAAAACTTCTATCTTTAAACCTTTAAAAAGCCTATGCCGCAATGAACCTTAAAAATCTTACCAATACGATCTATGACATTCACAAGGAACTTCAAAGCAGGGCAAAGTCAGCTGTCAATATTTCACTTACCATCCGCAACTGGTTGATTGGCTTTTACATTGTAGAATACGAGCAACATGGTGAGGATAGGGCGAAATAAGGTGGCAGGACACTACAGGAATTATCCAGGCGGCTAAATAACGAAGGCTTATCTCATAGGAACCTAAAACTCTTTCGGCAATTTTATCAAAGGTATCCTGAAATCGGGCAGACACTGTCTGCCCAATTTGCAATACCAACTATTCCTACCTTCAAATTCAAACATCATATCCTCGAATAAAAAAAGTCAGGTGCTGACTGACCAATTCCAAAAAGATTTATTTAGGTCAACTACTTAGGGCCTGCTGAGAAAGGCCTAATCCATTGGATAATTAAAAGTTAATCCATAATATTTGATTCTTTGTGTAAGGTTTATGGGGAAATTTATTCAAAAACCGTGCATCAATTATTTCGGTGCGCTGCACCTTTATCCCATTCACCAGATAAAATTCTACAAAGATTACCGGTGCTCTGCACCTGAAAGTTGAGCCACAGAGTGGCGATAATCTTTGTAGAAACATCAATTAGAATTGATATGGGAGGTGCAGCGCACCGAAATATTATTATTCTGAGTTTTTCAGCAAGCCCTACTTAGATATAATAAATGGCTTCAAACAAAAATTATACTTTTGGATAAAATCATAAAATAATGAATTTAGACACACGGAAACTATTGGTCATTCAGGAATTCTTACGAATTCAAAACGAAGAAATAGTAAGCGATTTTGAAGAATTATTGAAGCAACGAAAAGTTGAACAATATGAGAACGACTTAACCCCGATGGACTTAAAACAGTTCAACGCTGAAATTGATCTGGCCATTGATGACTCGGAAAACGATAGGGTTATAAAAGCTACCGAACTAGCAGAGAAATGGAACGAATAGTATTTTGGACTCGGTTTGCCGAAAGGAAACCTGATAAAATATTCGATTATTATCTACTGGATTAATAAGGATAAAAACCGGATTGATATTGCAAATGTTTTTGACACCAGACAAAATCCCCTGAAAATGGAAAAACTCAAATAACTAGAATATACAAATAAAAGGTAACCGTCCCCTACAACTCAGAACCC
>CAZBDF010000449.1:0-1776 GCA_964490385.1 uncultured Lentimicrobiaceae bacterium
TAGAGCATAGGATTGAGCTTACCAGGAAGTATAGTGGGTATTCGTTGTAAAATTCATGGAAAGGGTTTGCTGGAGTGAGTTTAATTCTATTTAAGCTGATGTTATAAAAAATTCAATACAACAGTTTAAAAATTACCACAGATAGAAAATATGTAAAAATCAAACAAATGTTAACATCGGAATATTAATGAAAAAATTGGCTTCACCAACGATATTGCAGATTTTTTTGACCAATTCATGCTTATTTTGGCAAGATTGTACTAGAATCTCAGAAAATTGAAATTGCACCATAAATACCTAAAAATAGAAGACCAAAAATAAAAAACACAATTTGGAGCAAAGATGGTCTTTTTACATTTTTTCCATAAATACTTAACTTTATTGGATTTTTAGAATCTTCTGAACTTTTCTCGAGAGTTCCTGTCAGGGCCATAAGAGTTATTATACCAAAAAGGACAGAGATAAACAAAGAAGCCCAAGACATAAACAAGAGTATTTGGCATCCATTATCATTAAAATTGCTTTTATATGTTATTGGTATTACAATTAAAGCTGTTGATAGTGTAATTAATTGTTTAGTAGACCCGGATGCGAAATCAAATGCTTTCATTATTAGTTCTTTCTTCATGTTTTTTAGCATATTGGCCACAATGGGCAAATACTATTCTTAGATAAATTGAGTGCATTTTGACTAACAATTCCTCCCTTCTCTAATTCACCTTCTTTATAATGATTCATCTCTAAGAGTAAAGTTGAAAAAGCCAGCTTAGCTTTGTTAATATCATCTTCAGAATCCCTTTGTTCTCTGAGCATTCTTTTAACTGAGTTCTCAAGAACCTTATCAAAATTCCTTTCTAAATCACCAATAAGAGCAATGTCTAACTGCACAAAAACATCATTAGTATGACGCCTTATTTCATCAACTACTAAATTTAAACTGTCTTCACTAATCATCTCAACGTCTACAAATCGATTGCCATCTTCGACTACCTCATAATCCCTTATAATCAACAAATCAGCCTTTGGTTTTAGTGATTGCACCATTCTATGCTCTTGTGCCAGCGTGGCCCAGCGGACTTCATCCATCACTTCCTTACCGCGTGCATCTTTGGTGTGCTTTTCTTTGGTTTCGAGATAGGTGAGTTCAATGAAAACCTTCAGGTCAACTTCATCAGCTTTTATCGCGTATAAGCCATCGACGATGAGCATATCGACATCAGCAAAATTGGTTGTAAGCCTGTCCACCTGCTCGGTTACCAGGTCAACACAGGGCATTTCGGAAATACGACCATGTTTAAAATCATCAATGTTTTGATGAATGGCATCCCAATCGTATTCATCGTAGCCAACTACATTTTCGATTCCATGCTTGGTACGCCATTCCCGCCTTTCGAGTGGAAGGGTCTTGTAATAATTATCGGTATGCAGGGGTTTAGCAAAAACACCTTCCTTGCGCAATAGCTTTGCAAGTGTGTGCGCTAATTCGGTTTTTCCAGATCCGGATTCCCCGGAAATACCGATGATCATTTTTTCTTTCTTTTGCTTCAATACATACTTCAGTATTTCGGCAGCGGCAGCCCTGTGTTTGTCGGTAATTAAAAGTATATCTCCTAACATGGTTGTAAATTGTTAATTGAGTGAATGTTGAGCGAAGTGAAATCCCGCCACTGCGGGGATTGAATGCGTGAATTTTGCTATGCAAAAATAATAAAATGCGTTAGGATTGGTGATGCGAAAAATTAATTTCAGAACCAATAAACACTCCCGTTTCATTGT
>CAZBDF010000449.1:1876-4091 GCA_964490385.1 uncultured Lentimicrobiaceae bacterium
CTATTATCGAAATCAACAAAATATTCAGCGTTGGATTTAAGGGCCTGCACCACTTCGTGTTCGCGTTGCATGATCTGCAAACGATAAGCATCAAAGTTCTCTTTCTGGCTGTACTTTTGGGCGTCCTTGGTTTCGTCGTAAGTCATTTCGATAAACACCTTCAGGTCGGCATTGTCAATCTTTAACGAATAAAGCCCGTTGATGATAAGCATATCCACACCCTCGAAATTGGTTGTTATTTCATCAGTATACCGGGTAATCAAATCGACGCAAGGCATTGAAGAAATTTTACTTTCCTTAAAATCGCTAATATTCTTTTTCACCCTGTCCCAATCATATTCATCGTAACCAATGCTGTCAATACCATTCTCAAGGCGCCATTTTCTTCGCTCAAGGGGAGGAATTTTATAATAGTCATCCAGATCCATAATTTTCGATCGGATGTCCCTTTTTTTAAGCATCAGACCAAGGGCAGTTGATACCGTTGACTTCCCTGTCCCCACTTCACCAGAAACAGTGATGATCATTTTTTCTTTTGGAGTTTCAGCTCTGAGTTCAAGTATCCGGTCCAGAACCATTCTTGCAGCATTTTCATGCCTGGGGGTTATTGTTATTAGGTCGTTTAGCATTTTAAATTTTGAATTTTGAATTGTAAATTTTGTGTCTTGCACTTAGTATTTCGTGGTTATTCGTTGCGCTGTCATTTGGTTTTGCAACCAATTGTTATACTTCCACGAATTGAAAAAACTTGGGGTAGCTTGTATTATTGCAAGTCTATTGTTAAAGTTGTGTTAAGTGTGAGCATGTGTTTAGCACCCTGCACTTCAATTTCTATTTCCGTGGAGATCCCTTCATAATAGATATCAATATTACTGCGAGAAACTTTTAAGAAGAATTGATTGTTCCTTAACAAAAAATTAAAACTCATTTCGCGCCAATGTGCCGGAAGTTGAGGATTTATTTTCACTATCCCTGACCTGACATCCACGCCAGCATAAGCCTGCAAAGCAACCAGGACAGTTCCTGCCATTACGCCTGCATGAATTCCTTCGCCGGTAGTCCCGCCCTGAACGTCGTTGAAATCACTGGTCAATGCATCAAGATAAAGTTCCCAACTTAAATCTACATCGCCAATCATGTTGGCCAACTGTGTGTGAACTACCCTTGATAGTGTTGAACCATGAGAGGTTCTCTGAAGATAATACCGGAGATTTTCTTTCAGATAATCCTTGCCCATCTGATATCCAAGCGTGTTTAGTATATCCGTCACCTCGCTTTCGGGAAGGTTATAAAACGTTTGCAAGGTATCGGCCTGCTTGGCCACCTTAAACTCATCTGCTGATTTACCTTCTGCCTTAAGCAAGCGATCCATGCGGTAAACATTTCCATATTTCTGACGATAATGCTCCCAATCCAACTCTTTTAAATCGAAGTAACCGTCGTACTGTGCCAGGATATTATCATCTATAACAATATTCAATTTCTTTGAGATTTGCTGCCAATGCTTGATTTCCCAATCGCTAAGTTGCAAATTCTCCTGGATACGCAGCAAATCTTCCTCTGCCAAAACATCAATGATATCGCCAGCCCGGGCCATTGCCCAAGCCACCATAATATTTGTGTAAGTATTGTCTTTCAGTCCGCCTTCATCAGCATCATGATAAGATTCATGGAATTCATCCGGGCCCATAACGTTTTTAATTGAGAAGCGGCCTGACTGTTCATCAAGTTCAGCCTTGCTTGCCCAAAAGCGGCATATCTCCAGAAACATTTCTGCGCCATAATCCTTCAGAAAATCTTTGTCGCCGGTAATTGTGTAATATTCCCAAACATTATAAGCAATGGCAAGCGAAACATGTCGTTGCAGGGAACTGTAATCGTCGCCCCAATTACCAGAAACCGGGTTAAGGTGGATGACCTGTGTCTCTTCGCGGCCATCACTCCCACTCTGCCACGGAAACATGGCACCTTTATAAGCATGTTCTTTGGCATATTTCCGGGCCTCGTCAAGCCTCCGATAGCGGTACATCAGCATCGACTTAGCAGCTTCAGGAAAGTGCGTGGCGTAAAATGGAAGGATGAACAATTCGTCCCAAAAAATATGTCCGCGATAAGCTTCACCATGTAAACCACGTGCCGTAATGCTGGCATCGATACTTTGGTTGTGGGGGGAAAAGGAGACCATTAAATGGTAGAGGTGCATCCGCAATAATTT
>CAZBDF010000450.1:0-4071 GCA_964490385.1 uncultured Lentimicrobiaceae bacterium
AACTACAACAAGCAGTAATTGAAGCAAAAGAAAGACTAGAAAGAAGGAAACTAAATTAGATGAATTAAAGGCATATTGCAATAGTTTGGAAGAGAGTACAAATCACAATCAAAATAATTTGAAAAGGAAACCCTTGAAGAATTTAAAATTCTACAAGGGTTTCATGAAGTAGCTCGTGTAAGGTTTTTATTCAACAATCGTGTTCCATCCATGGATGTCTTCTACAACACCTTCCTGGATTTCGCGAAGGTTGTAATACAATTTTGAGCTGTAAGGTCCGGCTACGCCATCCTTGCAATAATTGAATTCCTTTCCGGTACGGCGGTCAACAATGCGCTTGATGGGTGAAATTACAGCAGCAGTTCCGCAAGCACCCACTTCATCAAAATCACCTAACTCATCAACACCCACCGGACGTAATTCAACAGTCATTCCGGCATCGGTGGCAAGTTGTCTCAGGCTCATGTTCGTGATTGATGGTAAAATTGAAGGTGAATCAGGGGTGATGTAAGTTTTGCCCCTGATACCAAAAAAGTTTGCAGGGCCGGCTTCATCAATGTACTTGTCGCTGGCTGCGCTAAGGAAAATCACTGAAGCAAAACCTTCTTTGTGCCCACGTGTTAAAGCTTTAAGGCTGGCAGCATAATTTCCACCAACTTTAATGTGGCCGGTTCCCAAAGGTGCGGCACGGTGAAAGTCGCTCACAATTTGGATGTCAACAGGTTTGAAGCCTTCCTTAAAATAAGGGCCAACCGGGCCAACAAATACCATGAACATATATTCACTTGAAGGTTTAACACCAACTTCGGGGCCTGTGCCAATAAGCAAAGGACGCAGGTATAGTGCGGCGCCTAAGCCATACGGCGGAACGTATTTTTCATTTAATTTAATGACCTTAAAAATGGCTTCTTTAAACAGTTCGGTGGGCACTTCGGCCATCATCACACCTTCGGCAGAGCGTTGAAAGCGTTTCGCGTTTTCCTCCCACCTGAAAATACGCACTTTTCCGTCTTTTCCACGGAAAGCTTTCATGCCTTCAAAGGCCTCCTGGCCATAATGCAGACAGGTTGCAGCCATGTGCATATTGATGTGTTCGGATGAAGAAGTTTCAAGTAAACCCCATTTGCCATTGCGATAATAACAACGAACATTGTAGTCGGTTTTAAAGTAACCGAAGGGCAGGTTTTTCCAATCTATATCTTGCATAATTATATGTTTTTTTGAACTTGCTAAAATAAAAAAGAATATTGAGATGAATTGGATGTTTTGATTTTTTTTATGAATCAATTCACAATTTAGAATGCGACTAAACTTTTTGTGATTGGTGAACAGTGAATAGTGAAGAGTGAACAGTGAGTGGTTGAAATTGGAATGATGGGATAGACTTCTATTCTGTAAACCTATGACAGGGATGCAAGCCCTGAGGAACGATGGGATGGCAGCCCTGAGGTGAGAATCACTTTCAAAGATCAGGGTTTCCATCCCCTTCCTCTGGTCGGGGCTTTGAACCCTTGGTCGATTTTTTACTACTTGCTGAATGCTGACTTCTGTTCACCGATCACCAATCACTGAACACCGATCACTGAACACCGATCACTGATTCAAAAGCTTTTCAAGCTGATGAAATTCGATACCGAATGATTGTTTGATGTTTTGGATTTGTTCCGATATTTTCTCTATGTCCGGTTTTTTGGAACTTTTTCGGCCAATAATCATCACATTTTTCGGAGTGTGTTCGGTGGAGATAAATTCGATTACATTGGTTTGATAGCCGTGCATTTCCATGATTAATGAGCGCAAACCATCAGTGAGCATTTCTGCCTGTCGTTCCAAAAATATGCCATGCTTCAGTACAGGTTTCATTTCGTTTTCAGCTTGCATGTGTTTTCTAATCTGTTTCTGGCAGCATGGTGCCACGATGATGTATTTCGCATTGGCTTTTATTCCTTTGAAAATAGCATCGTCGGTGGCGGTATCGCAGGCATGCAGGGCAATGAGCATATCTATGGCTTCTATCTGGAAATCTGCAATATTGCTTTCCTTAAATTTTAAACCTTCAAAGTTTGCTTCATTGGCAACGTTGTTACAAACCTTCACCAGGTCGGGGCGCATCTCCACACCAGTCATTTCCACGTTTAATTGAAGGTTATTTTTTAAATGGTCGTAAAGCGCAAATGTGAGGTAGCCTTTTCCTGAACCCATATCAACAACTTTAAAGGTACCACCACCAGGTTTTTCAGCAAGCGATCCATCAACGATTTCAACATACCTGTTGATTTGTCGGTACTTGTCGCTCATGCTTGGATGAACCTTGCCAACAGCATCTGTTATACCAAGTTTTTGAAGGTAAACATTGTTTTCAGGATCAATCAGTCTTGATTTAACCCTGTCGTGCTCAAACTCCTGCAACAGCGATAAACTTGGCTTTTGAGCCAATAAAGTTGATTTCCTCTTTTTATTGAACACCAACCTGAAATCATTAGTCGGAGTGAATAAAGAGGCATGGAGAAAATTTTTGGGAAGTGAATCCGTCAATAAATTTTCGCACTCTGAAATGCTTAGGTTTTTGGTGATGTCTTTCGTATTGTGCCTATAAGTAACATTCAGTAACTTTTCACCTTTGATTTCAACCGGTCGAATGAACATGTTTTTCAGGTCAGATGTTTTGGATGAGGGTTTGCTGAGGGTGATTTTTATCAATAGCCCACTTTCAAAATTTAGTTTTACTTCTCTGCAGAATTGTTCAATATTTGTATCTAATTCCATAACATGCAATTACTTATTTGTGCAAAAGTAATCATTCAATTTTCAGATTGCTTGTTAGAGCGATTTTAAATAGTGAAGTGTAACCGGAGCATATGGCTTAAATATTAATTTTACTCGTTCAAACAAATACAAAACGAAATGAACTACGAAGCATTCTTTAAACTTACCTATGGCCTTTACATTCTCACTTCAAGGGATGGCGATAAACTGAACGGCCATATATCAAATACAGTTTTCCAAATTACGGCTGATCCACCCCGTATGGCAGTGGCAACGCATAAGAACAACCTGACCACCGAATACATAAAAAAAAGCAGGGTGTTTGCTGTGTCAGCTATTCAACAGGATGTTACGCTGGATTTTATCGGGCCCTGGGGATTTAAGAGTGGGCGCGATATTAATAAATTTGAAAATGTAAATTACAAGATTGGTAAAGCCGGTGCACCCATTGTCCTGGATAAAGTGATTGCCTGGTATGAATGCGAAGTGGAGGAGATCCAGGAATTCGGCACTCATGTGCTATTTATTGGAAGGGTGATAGACTTAGGTGTAACCGGAAACCCATCGCCACCTTTAACCTACGATCATTATCGCTACCAGATCAAAGGCATTTCACCCGAAAATTCCCCAACGCACATTCCCAAGGTTAAAGAGGATGAAAAGCCTGAAGCCCCGGTGAAAGAACTATCGAAAGATGCAAGTACAGCTAAGGATATGAAGAAATACCGTTGCACTGTTTGTGGGCATGTTTATGATCCTGCCGAAGGCGACCCACCTGCAGGCATTGCTCCCGGTACTGCTTTCGACGACATTCCCGACGATTGGACTTGCCCGATTTGTGGGGTGACCAAGGAGGATTTTACACCTTTGGATTAGGGAGAGCTGGGAAGGTAAAGATGGATGGACGACCATCTCAGGGGAATGTAAAGATGGACAGCCTGCCCCGACGTCCATCTCAGGATAATGAAAAATGGTAACTAATCAGTTGATCCCCTACAGGGAATAGTGAGGTGTTGGGTCAATTTAAACTACAATACTGCATCCACTACGTGGAATTCGCCGTAGGCGATTGAGTATTGTAGCAAAACCAATTGTGTGTGCAATCTGAGGTTCCCCCTAGGGGATGAACAATTTGATCAAGCGTTTTATTAGACTGATTAGTTGCAAAAAATGCAAGTTCGAAGTTTTGCAATTGGTTTTTAAGAATTTCAGTTTTCATTTTTGTGGACATAGGCTATTGTCATGTCAACTGTGAGTTTTCGGGTTATTTTGACGTTTCAATGTGCTACGCACGATGGAAAGTCA
>CAZBDF010000451.1:0-4065 GCA_964490385.1 uncultured Lentimicrobiaceae bacterium
AAATAAGTAATCTCGAAATCACCCAGGTTGTTGCAATCTGGCACAAACTCAGTTAGTGGGCTGCCATCCAACAAATAAGTACCTCCTTCGGGCGTAGCACCCGATAATTCAATGGGCCCAGCATCACAGCAAACGGAAAAATCATCCGGACAGGTAAGCTCAGGGATTGGTAAAACGGTAATATCAAAATAACAAGAATCAGTAAAGATTGAAAATGGGCTAAAAAAAACAAATTTTATTTCAAAATCCCCGGTATTATCACAATCAGGGGTGAATTCAGTAATGGGATCACCATTTAGATAATATGTTCCTGAGGCTGGCTGGGCCCCCGTAATTTCAAATGTTGGTTCAGTACAACAAACAACAATGTTGTTTGGACAAATAACTTCTATAAAGGTTAAGGGCTGCGAAGGGCTATCTATCCCTTCACCCCTGCTAACACTCAGGGTAGGATTAATATCAGGCTCCAATTGCAATACAATGGAATTCTCAGTATAAAATCCCGGATCGTGGTTGAGGTTGGATAGTGAGGCTTCGGGATCAGTTCGGGTTTCAGGATTTTGCAATCTGTTTACCAATTCTTCTTGCGTATAAGCATTTAACGACAAGAAAATTAACATCAATGACAGCTTTAAAAGTTTTTTCATAGTTAATTAAGTTTTTGTGAGTTTTTACTAGTAAATTCATCTTCTTTTAGAAGAGTGCAAATTTATTAAAAAAAAGTATGGTAACAGAAAGAAATGGGGAATAATAATAAATAAAAAAAAGGGAGTTCCCATCTACCTAAAAACCACATATCTTACTTAAGTAAACGATAAGGAATTGTTAATAACTTTAAGCATTTACTGATGAAATTACTTGGCAGCAAGAAAGAACAATAAATAGGGTTTAGATCTCAATGATATTGTTCCTTATAGCAAATTTAATCAAATCAACTGTGGTACGCAAATTGATTTTTTTCATGATATTGTTTTTATGCGATTCTACCGTGCGGATAGATATAAACATTTTATCAGCAATTTCCTGATTGGTAAACCCTTCACCAAAGAGTTTAAGCACCTCAATTTCACGTGACGATAGCTGTGCCATATCATTGTTTTTATCGATATTTGAACGATGCAAATAGCTATCCAAAACAATATTGGTGATTATTTTGCCTAAATATTCATAACCATTTCTAAGTGTATATATCGCTTCAACAATTTCGTTCCTTGAAGTTTGGTTAGACAACAAACCTTTTGCCCCAGCTTTAATTGACTTAAGAACAAAAGCTTCATTTGAAAACATAGCCATAACCAATATACTTATCTTACCATAAGCCTTTCTAATCTTTTTAATATTTTCAATTTCCAGGTCGTTGGGATTGTAAATATCAAACATCACCACTTGGATAAAAGTGGCAGGGAGGGGTTTCATTTTCTCAAAAAAGGCATCAACATTTTTAACCACATCAAACACTTCAATTTCATCAACACTTGATAAAAGCGAACGAATTCCTGAGCGAACTATTGGGTGCTCATCAATAAGGATAATGCGGATTGAGGCCATAAATTAATCGAACAAAATGAAATTTAATTTTTCAAGTGCGAAAATATGAAATTTTACTTTAGAATATAAATTTCTTTGGATATCCATATCAATAGCAAAAAAAAGAAGGTAGTTTTGTTAAAAATTATTTGGATAACAATTGCTACGTACAACCAAGCGAACAAAGAAAATACAATCGGCGAAAGAAATTGAATTAAATGAAATCCTATGAATAGTAAAAACCTAAGCGAAAAAGATTTGGATAAACTGGCATTTGAAAACCGGGAACGCATTAAAGAGCTGGAAACCATCAATAAGACCCGCGACATTTTTAATCAGGAGAAATCCTTGGACGAATCGCTTCAAAACCTTGTGGGAGTGCTCCCGGAAGGATGGCAATTTCCGGAGCAAACGGTAGCAAGAATTTTTTTTGATGGTGAAAAATATGTCAGCCCATATTTTAAAGAGACACAATGGGTCCAAAAACAGTTATTCGAAACCATCGACCAGCGCAAAGGCAGTATCGAAATATTTTATCTTAGCAAATGTCCTGCGGCTGATGAAGGCCCGTTTTTGAAAGAAGAGCGGAACCTGATCAACAACATCGCTATTCTACTGGAAGGATTTGTGCACAGGCTTCATGGCAAAAAGAGCACACAGATAACCACCGAAAGGCTGAAAGAACTTTCATGCATCAACACGACCACCAGTATTTTGAGGGAGGGAAAACCCATTGAAGAAACCTTACAGCAAATAGCATTGATTTTGCCGCGTGCCTGGCAATATCCCGAATTTACCGCTTCCAGGGTAACCCTGGGGGACAAGGTTTTTATGAGCCCTGATTTTAAAGAAATGCAATGGTCGCTAAAGCAGGCATTCGACACCATCGATGGTAAAAACGGTTTTGTTGAAATTGTTTATTTAAAATCTTTTCCGAATTTTGATGAAGGCCCATTTTTGCAGGAGGAGCGACATTTAATTGATAACCTTGCCGGAATGATTTCGGGGTTTGTCAACAGTGAACAGGGTAAGCACATCATCTCAAAATCGAAAAAAAAAACCGGTAAGAAAGAAAATGTTGATGAGCCTGAAACCCACAGAAAGCAGTTGTTGCAGAAATTCCTGAATAAAAATAATTATGCCCGGGACGTTTATCACGACCTGATGATGTTTAAGGTGAAAGAAATATTACTCGTCGCCAATTTATATGAAGCGTACAGCATCGAAAAAGAAGGAAGGTTCTCGGAGCATGTACTCGACGAGTATCATCAACTTAGCCTTTCATCAGCCCCAAGGATTACCGGGGTATCATCTACCGAGGAAGCTTTTGAGCAATTACGCGCCAAGCATTTCGACCTGGTTATTTTAATGGTGGGCATTGACAAGAAGACCCCTATTTTGCTAAGTCAGCAAATCAAAAAAGAATTCCCCTACATTCCCGTTTATGTCCTTTTAAACAACAATAGTGAAATACAGTATTTTGAGGACAGTCGTTCCGAAATCAGGGGCATCGACAGGGTATTTGCATGGAACGGAAATTCGAACATCTTTTTTGCAATGATCAAACATGTGGAGGACAAAATCAATGTAGAAAACGACACCAGTGTTGGTATGGTACGGGTTATACTTTTGGTGGAAGACTCACCTAAATACTATTCACGGTACCTGCCCCTCTTGTACAATATTGTGATGGCCCAAACAAAACGTATCATCGATGATGTGAGTACTGATGAATTGTACAAAGTACTGAGGATGCGTGCCAGGCCAAAAATTTTACTGGCATCGAATTACGAAGAAGCGCTTGCCATTTTCAATAATTATAAAGATTACCTGTTGTGTTTAATTTCGGACGTCAAATTCAGGCGTAATGATGTCCTTGACGAACATGCCGGTTTTCGGCTTGCCAAACTGATCAAGTCACAGGTTAAAGGCCTGCCTACCATCATGCAATCTTCTGATGAATCAAACGCTGCCGAAGCACACGGGCTGAGGGCAAGTTTTATAAATAAGGATTCGGAAACGCTTGAGCAGGAGTTTAAAAGCTTTATCACCCACTATCTTGGCTTTGGTAATTTTATCTATCGCGATAAAGCAGGCAGCCAGATAGCAATAGCAAAATCCCTAAAAGAATTCGAACGCCATCTAAGGACAATCCCTATCGAATCATTGGTCTATCATGCCAATCGCGACCACTTTTCGCTCTGGCTGATGGCAAGGGGCGAAATACAAGTGGCCAAGATTATAAACCCAAAAAAAGTTACACATTTCAAAAGCCCGGAGGGGTTGAGGGCTTATCTCATTAACATTATTCAAAAATTCAGGAACGAACAGGACAAGGGAAAAATAATTCCATTTGATAAATCTGCCATTGATGACGAGAGCAATGTTGTTTCCCTCTCTAAGGGTTCTCTTGGTGGCAAAGGCCGTGGCCTGGCATTTATCAATACGCTAATATATAATTTTGATTTCGGAAAACACGTACCAAACATTAATATCCGGGCGCCAAAAACATCAGTAATCGGCACCGAAGAGTTCGCG
>CAZBDF010000452.1:0-4057 GCA_964490385.1 uncultured Lentimicrobiaceae bacterium
GCTTCCTGCGACTCCCTGCGTTGCTCTTCTTCGCGTTGTAATTCTGCTTTTTCTGATTTTAGCAGGCGCGTTAAAATTTCTTCTTGACGTTTCAAGGTTTGTTGGGTGATATTATTGTTTACAATTTCTTTCTCAGTTTTTTCCATATCCTCAAGCATCTTCGCAACTTCACCATTGTTGCCCCTACCCTCTTCTTTAAGCTGGTCACGGAAACTTTCCATTTGTCTTCTAATTGCCGCTTGTTGGGCAGCCGAACGTGCCAATTGCTCACTCATCTGCTGACCCTGACCCTGTCCTGGCTTTTTACCTGGTTTCTTTCCATCCCTCAAGTCTTGTAATTGCTTGTTAAGCTGCTGCTGCATTTGCTTCATCGATTTCATTTTTCCTGAGCCAGAACCACCAGGTTTACCCGGCTTTTTGCACGAACCTGATCCGGATGATTGCATTTGCATCATTTGTTGTTGCATCTGCTCAAGTGCCTCACCAAGCAAAAGCGCAAGATTATTTACGGAGGTCATTACAAGTTGTTGGCTTTGTGAAGCCTCGCCTTTTCTGCGGTTGTTCATTGACTCAACTGATTTGTCAATATTGTAATTGATTGAAGAAAGTTCTTTAGTAACAATTTGTTTAATTGCCATCTGACGCTTACTGAGGGCGTGTAATGAATCAGCAATCATATCCATGTCGTCCTGAAGGTTTTTTTGTTCCTCGATAGTTGAGACGTATTTTGGATCATTGGTGCTCATTTCTGTATATCTGGCCATTAAATCTTCCTGGTCGAAGGAGACTTGCAGGAGGTTTTCAAGTATTTCCCTTAAAGTTTCTATGTCTTCACCCATCTCCTCCTCTTGCATTTCATCCATCATTTGCTGCAAACCTTGAGCCATTTCCTGCATCTTTTCTGAGGCACCTTTCTGGCTTTCAGAGGCTTTAGAGTTTTGTTGGTTCTCCAGGCTTTCGGAACTTTCCTGCATATCCTCTTCAATATCCTGTTCTTCAGAATCCGTATTATCCATATCGTTCGGATCTTCAAGCTCTTCATTTTTCTTTTCAAGGTCATCAAGATCCTTTCTCAACTCATCAAATTCCTTATTCAATTGATCTTGTTTGTCTTTCAAATCTTCGCTTGCTTCTTCATTACCCTCATTCTGCTTGGTCTCTTCCGACAGTTCATCCTGTTTTTCAGCCAGTTCCTGCAATTTGTCAATAGTTTCTTGGAGTTTTTGTTCGAATTCAAGTTGTTTGAACAGCTCAAGATTTCTATCAAGCTCTTTTTCAAGTTCTTCACTGTTCATTTTCATCTCTTCCATCATCTCGTTTACCTTGTCTTTATCAAGTTCTTCGAGCAATTTTTGAATCTCCTTCATCATTTCCTTCATTTCATCGGTGAGCAATTCCTCCATCATTTTTTGAAGCTCTTCATGCTTTCTCAGCAGTTCCTCATCAACCTCTTTATATTGCTCTTCATTCCTTAGCTTTTCATCATTCACTTTCTGCAGGTTGTCAATTTTTTCCTGTATCGACATCTGACGATTCAACAAATCCTGCAATTGCTGTTTTTCCTGCCACGAAAATGTTTTCTTCTCAAACAGCTTTTTACTCATATCATCAATATCTTTCTGGAGCAATTGCAGGTCTTTAAGGGCGCCTTCCATATCATCTTTGATCTGTTCGCTGGCAGCTTCTGATTTTTCTTCTAACTCTTCAAGTGAAGGTGCTTTAAAAATCATTTTTTGCGAACGTGATGACTTACTTCCATTAATTGCGTCATTGTCCCAAACTTCAAAAAAGTATTCCACTTCATCGCCAGCTTGCATATTTAGTGAGGCTAAATCGAAAAAATGAAAAAATTGCTGCTGAATCGTTTGCTTCGATATTTTTAAAGTTTGCGATTGATACTTCGTTGATGATGTTTTGTTGGGATTATCGCTATATCTATGAAAGAAAACAAGGCTTTTGAAACCATAATCATCTTTAATAAAACCTCTGAAATAAAGACGGTTATCGTAAATAGAATCAGAGAACTCTTCAATACTAATTGAAGGATAAACATCTGGAATTACGCTAATTGAAAAAAGCAATGAGTCGGTGTTTTTCAGATAGTCATTTTGGATGCTGATAGAGTAAGGCTGGCTTTTGAAAAAACGGCTCCCAAAGGTAAATACATCCGACTTATCTTGTGTCAAAGCAAACAAACTGTCACGAAACTGCATATTCATTTGGCTGGCATCCCTGGTTTGGAAATTCCATTTTACAAGGGTACCTTCAGGGATAATCAAATCACCAGTGTTATCAAGCACCTCATCCTGTCGTCCAATATAGTCAGGATAATCAAGCTCAGTCGTAAAGCTTAAAACGATGGGTTTTGGCAATACATGTATTGTATATTCTTTTGAAGAAAATTTTTCGGCTTGAAAACTAAAATCCAAATCTTTTTGGAGATTTCTAAAAGTGTGTGTGTAAAGTACGTTACTGATTTTTCTCATCCGCTGAGGTGTTCCATCACGCTTAATAAAAACCTGATCGGGAACACTTTCACCTTCAATTTTTACTTTTACAGTAAAGTCATCCTGTTGAATTGCAGTTAATTTTGAATTTTCTAAAACGAATTTAAAGGGTGCTTCACGCTCGAAATTTTCGCTGTGCTGAATAATCCTATTTGTTGGTTCGGTAATGATGCTTGGGGATGCAAGCAATAAAATCAAGACCACTAAAACCGGAGGAATGGCATATTTCAGATACTTTCTATTCGTATTAAAGTCGATGGCTTTGCTGAATGGAACCGGTTTTAGTTGATCAACCCGCTGGTCGATACTGGCATTAATCAAATCAGTGTTATCAAACGAACTATCGCTTAACTCTTTTAATTGCAATGTATTGAGAAGTCGATCCTGGACATCTGTAAAATGCATTCCAATAATATCGGCTGCCTGCCTGTGCGAGATAAGCTTTCCTATCCTGAAAATTTTGAATAAGGGGATAAGAATTAACTTGAAAAGGATTAATGCGCTAATAACCAGGTATAGATAAAAAATAATGGTTCTTTCAACTGTACCCAGGTAAGCGAAGTATTCAAGCAAAGTAACCGAGAGATAAAATACAATCAATGCAGCAACACTATAAATTACACCTTTGATTATCTGGTTTTTATAATATTTCCTGATAAAAGCATCAAGCTTTTTTATGAGTATTTGATAATTGTCGGCCATATATTGATTTCCTAAAAAGGGATGAAATGCTGATTATTCAACAAGTCAAAACGGTAGCAAGTACTAAATATTTTAAATTGCGCCGACAAAGGTATGATTAACAAAGAGGAATTGATTTCAAAGATTTTCTTTCAGTAAATTTTTTGAATTATGATTTACAAAGCAAAGGTAACTAATCAGTCAATAAAAGAGCTTAATCAAACTGTTCATCCCCTACGGGGAATCCCATAATAATCATACAATCGGGCTTGCTACCTGGAAACAACAATTTTGCTTGCAGTTTGTTTGCGGTTGCCATTGACAGGATCATCATAATTAACAAAAAAGAAATAGATGCCTTTGGGAACTTGCCCCGGAATCCACTCCAGTTCAGTACTTTGCTTGTCGTGTAAGAAGGTTCCAAAATCGTGCAGCACCTTTCCTGAAACATAACAAATAAAGCAACTTAATTCTGCAAAATATGGCGATTTGATAGAAATATGGGTTTGTTTGCTGCAAGGGTTTGGAAATATTGAAACTTGCAATTGGTGGGCTTTATTTATTTCGTTAATGCCTACAAGACTAAAGAATTCACCAAGGTAATGTTCCGATGGTTCAATCATGTAGGCCGGAGTTCCTATTTCAGCAAAGGAAAAGCGGATTTTATTATTTTGAGGAAGGTATTGAATGGTCTGCAAATTTGTACTTACACCTGCTGTTTTCAACACGTTCCAGTTTCTGGCTTTGCTCATTTGATATGAGACTTCAAGGGAATCAGAAATCTTCTTATAGCGATAACAATAAGTAGGAGGCCTTAATAATCGAAAGTGATTGGTTGAAACAAGGTTATCGCCAAACCCTTGTGGGTT
>CAZBDF010000453.1:0-4055 GCA_964490385.1 uncultured Lentimicrobiaceae bacterium
GCTAAATTAACAAGAATGTTCGTATGTGTACAAAAAATTGAACGGATTTGAACAAAATTTTATTTCCATACACCCCTAACAATTCCTTGCTATTGTTATTCAATGCATTATGATTAATGGCATAATATTAGCAAATGCGGCAATCGTAAAATGAAATGTTATGGATAGAATTATCAAGAAGAAAAAGTGGACTGTAAAAAAGATCCTGACTATTGTATTTGCTGCGGCATTTGGTTTTTTCATTATCTACCTGCTGTTTTTCAGGGATAAGCAGAGCAAGCTTTATGTTAACAAGGAGCAACTGTCGGTGGCCGAAGTAAAACTGGACCGTTTCCAGGAGTTTATCCCTACTGATGGCGTGGCATATCCCAAAACTACAATTTATATTGATGCGGTGCAGGGAGGATCTGTGGAGCGGGTTTTTGTTGAAGATGGCGCCAATTTAAAAAATGGCGACACAATCCTTAAATTGGCAAATGCTGATATGGAATTGAGATATATGGACCAGGAAACCAGGATGTATGATGCGATCAATAACCTCCAAAACTCGAAAGTGAGCTTCGAGAGGAGTAAATTTACACGGCAATTGGATATAGTGAATTTGATGGCGCAGATAGACAAGGTGAAAATCGATTTTGAGCGAAAGCAGCAATTGCATAAAGAAGCTTATATCTCGGAGCAGGAGTTTGAGGATGCCCAGCGGGACTATGATTTAACCATGAAACAGCTATCCATTTCCCTGGAGCTTCAACGTCTCGATTCGGTGTCGATGGTGGAACAAACCCGACAGATTGATAATTCTATCGACCGGATGCACAACAACCTGGCATTGCTCAACAAAAACCTGCAAAACCTCTTTATTAAATCTCCGGCAAACGGAAAACTATCTTCGTTTAGCGTAGAAATTGGTGAGACCACCTCGGCCGGCGAACACCTGGGCCAGATTGATATGATGGAAGATGGGTTTAAACTCAGGGCAAACATCGACGAGCGCTACATCTCCACTGTTTATATCGGGCAAACAGCTGAGTTTGATTTTGCGGGAAAAACGTACCATCTGGAGATCATGAAAATTTACACCGATGTTACCAACGGTTCCTTTCAGGTGGATCTTCAATTTACTGGAGATGAGCCTGAGCCCAAAGGTCTGAAACGGGGACAAACCGTTCAACTCAGGTTACACTTCAGCAGTCCGAGGGATGCCGTGATCGTTAAACGCGGTGGATTTTTCCAGGAAACCGGTGGCAACTGGATATATGTAGTAGATGTTTCAAATGATTTTGCTTCGAAACGAAACATCAGGTTGGGCAGGCAAAATACCAATTACTACGAAGTGATGGAAGGCCTTGATCCCGGCGAAAAAGTAATTATTTCGTCCTATGATGCTTTTGGATCAAAAGACAAATTGATATTCAGGTAAACTGATGAAGCGAACCAGCCTTACATATTTCTTCATCTTTTTCTTCATACTACCACCTGCGGCATTCAGCCAGGCTCTCAGCAATTTTGACAGGTTAACAGGTTATTGGCTTGAGGCCGGTGAGAGCAAGCTTTCCTACGAAAGTATTTTTGTTTTCAAAAAGTCTGACAACGGCACATTAGACGGTACTGCCTATTTTTATAATTCCGATGACGAGACTTTTGAATATTCCATTTCATCCATAAAACTTCAAGGCGATTCGCTGTTGTTTGTCATTGACGACACATCAATTTATTTTGAGGGCATACTCGACACAAAACAGGACGGAATTAGCGGAAACCTGGTACTGGATGATAATACGAAACTGAGTGTATCGCACCAGAAAGTGGATCCTAAAACTTTCAGGGCTATTGCACCTAACGGCAGATTTTCAAGAGATAAAATTTTGAAAAAACAAATTGATGCCAAGGATGGAATGGAGATCGGTTGATTGTTTTGCGTGCCGAAGCAACGCTTCGAGCATGCCCGACCAGAGGTCGGCATTTTGCGTTTAGACCTGGAAGGTTTGGATCCTGAATCATATAATATTTTAAAGTAAATCAATTTGTTTGATAAAGTAAAACCTTCCAGGTCTTCCCGTGAAATTTTAGATTCTGCACCTTGAATTTTGTGCTATGAATTCTGGAATTTGTTCTTCAATGTGTGCTTAATAATTAGAGTCTGTCCCTAAAGTCGATGAGTTTCGTAATTGAAGTTCAAATATCTAAATCCAAAAATCAAAACAAATTCAAATAACAAAATATAAAATTCAAAACCACCGCTTAAAATTTTAAACCGTACCTCATGAATAATTGAACATAGTTGTTTATCAGTATTGTTGCATTAATTATTCAACTTTGAACATTTGATATTATTTTGTATTTTGAGTTTAGGATTTTGGATTTCATTTTCCATTTAGAAATAAAAATCTAGTTTAAGGACGAACAATAATTAAGTCGATACTAACCCGTTTCTATGCTTCATAATTACCTTAAAATTGCGCTTCGAAACCTGAACAGGCAAAAGATCTATTCCTTGATCAACATCAGCGGATTGGCAATTGGTATGGCCAGTTTTATCCTCATTATGCTTTATGTTAGCGATGAAATCAGTTACGACAGGTTTCATGAAAATGCAGACGATATTTACCGGGTAGCTTTCGAAGCGCAAATCATGGAAGATTTCCTGGATGTTGCTGTGTCAGCAGGGCCACTTGCCCCGGCCATCGAATCCGCGTTTCCGGAAGTTTTGGATGCCACCCGCATGGAGGCAGAGCAGGAATCGGTATTGATTTCCTATGGTGACATGAATTTTTATGAAAATGAACTCTTGTACGCCGACACAGGTTTTTTCAGTATTTTTTCTTTTAACCTGATTCATGGAAATCGAACTACTGCGCTTACACGAAAATATTCAATGGTGCTCACCGAATCGATGGCAAAAAAGTACTTTAAGGATTCAAACCCGCTGGGAAAAATCCTCCGCTTTAACGATCTTTATAACTTTATGGTTACCGGTGTGGTTGAAGACCCACCGGAAAATTCTCATATCGACTTTAACCTGATCGCATCTTTTATCACCCTCGAAGACTTGCCATTTTCTGAACGGCTGGACATGTGGGGCTCGCTGAATTTTCTAACCTATGTGAAGCTGATTGACGGTTTTAATCCTGATGTTGTAGAAGAAAAACTACCCGATTTCATTGCTGGCAGAATGGGTGCAAACATCGATACACTGGCAGCTAGTGGAATTATCTTCAATCCCTACCTCCAGCATCTCACCGACATCCATCTCCATTCACACCTGCTTGGCGAAATTCATCCCAACAGCGACATCAGTTATGTATATATTTTTTCGGCAGTGGCATTTTTTCTCCTCATTATCGCCTGCATCAATTTTGTAAACCTTACCACGGCACGTTCAGCCAAAAGGGCAAAAGAGGTTGGCTTGCGCAAAACCCTGGGTGCATATAAAAGCGACCTGATCATCCAGTTTTTGGGCGAATCGCTTATGCTGGCATTTATTGCGCTAATAATTGCGCTGTTGTTCATCGAATTTACACTGCCCTCCTTCAACGAACTCACCCACAAACAACTTTGTCTATTTACTTCTGGCAATTGGCATTTGATTATTTTACTGGTGATGTTTGCCATATTTGTGGGAGTATTGTCGGGCGTTTATCCTGCATTTTATCTGTCCTCATTTAAGCCAATCAGTGTACTGAAAGGCCGTGCCCACATCAGTTTCAGGCGTTCAATTTTTCGAAATGCCCTTGTGGTGTTTCAGTTTTTTATTTCCGTATGCCTCATTATTTCCACCAGCGTTATCATCAGGCAGTTCAACCATATTAAAAATATCAATTTAGGTTTTGACAAAGAACAAGTTATAATTGTTCCCTTACGTGAGACCAGAAATTACATTCCGGCCAAGACCGTAAAAAATGCTTTCAAGTCGATACCGGAGGTGAAATCGGTTTCCACTGCATCAAATTACCCCGGGACCCAGATTGGGAAGTGGGGTTGTTCGCCCGAAGGCCTTGACGGGAACATGCAATGGGTTATCGGAATAGTTGCCATGGATGATGGCTATTTTGAAA
>CAZBDF010000454.1:0-4043 GCA_964490385.1 uncultured Lentimicrobiaceae bacterium
GAACGAATTACACAAATTTCACCTGCCAAAGGCAGGTGATAATTCGATTCATCAGAGTAATTTGATGATTAATATTTTGATTGGTGGAAATTTGTCGTGCACCCCATGAAAGTCGGGGGAGGTTCTGATAATTTTATTAATCCCCGGGTTAAACAGGCTGTGTGAAAACAACCTGAAGCCTGACTAACTCCGGGCTTTAGCCCAAACCATGGTTATTTGGGCTTTCTAACGGAATCCCTTTGGGAAAAGCCCAATTATACTACTTCATTTCAGTCCCTGGCATAAATGCCAGGGCAAGTCAAAATTTGCTTTTTCACACAGCCTGTAAAATCCAGGGCCAGTGAGAAATTCAAACCGCAGTCCCGTGCGTACGGGATGAGGATTTGGATTTTGAGCAACAACGCAGAAGTAAACACCCGACTTTATGGACAAGCACTAAATATTGTCCGTCCATAAAGTCAGTACTTTTCAATAGCTCCGGGTTTTAACCCGGAGAAAAATGAGTTTAAAATTACCTCCCCCGCCTTTTCGCTATTATTGCCTTTGGCAATAATAGCGAAAAGGCGGGGTGTGTTTCAACCCTTCAATTAAATCCCCGCCCTTCCCATTAATGCCAATGGCAAAAGGACGGGGCTATTGATAATTCAAAAAACTTACTAAAAAGACGAACCCTAAATTGTGGGTTTCTGTACACATTTTTTGCTACAATAAGCAAGCATTGGATTTGGATAAAAACAATATCTTTGCCCCCCTGAAAAAATCATCAATTTTATGTTTGAAAGTTTAAGCGAAAAACTCGACAGGTCATTTAAGTTGCTCAAAGGCCATGGGCATATTACCGAAATCAACGTTGCCGAAACACTCAAAGAGGTGCGCAAAGCCCTTTTGGATGCTGACGTTAGTTATAAAATAGCCAAGCAATTTACCGAAAAGGTAAAGGAGCAGGCCATGGGGCAAAATGTGCTGAATGCTGTTTCGCCAGGACAATTGATGATCAAAATCGTGCATGACGACCTCGCCGAGTTGATGGGTGGTGACCATGTTGACATCAATATCAAAGGAAGCCCTGCAGTTATCCTGATAGCTGGTTTGCAGGGTTCCGGAAAAACAACCTTTTCGGCCAAGCTTGCCAATTATCTGAAAACCAAAAAAGGCAAACGGCCTTTGCTGGTGGCTGGCGACGTTTACCGTCCTGCGGCTATTAACCAATTACAGGTGCTTGGTGAGCAAATTGGTGTTGAAGTTTACACCGAAGAGGGCAGCAAAGAACCTGTAAAAATTGCAAAAAATTCGATTTCACACGCGCGCAATCACGGCTGTGATATAGTGATTGTGGATACCGCTGGCCGCCTCGCCGTTGATGAGCAGATGATGAACGAGATCAGCAATGTAAAGGATGCTATCAACCCGCAGGAGACTTTGTTTGTTGTGGATGCTATGACAGGCCAGGATGCTGTGAATACGGCCAAGGCTTTTCACGACAAGCTCAATTTTGACGGCGTGGTCCTTACCAAACTGGATGGTGATACCCGCGGTGGTGCTGCACTCACCATTCGTTCGGTGGTAACAAAGCCTATCAAGTTTGTGGGGATTGGCGAAAAAATGGAAGCGTTGGACGTTTTCTATCCCAACAGGATGGCCGACAGGATCCTGGGAATGGGCGATATTGTTTCGCTGGTTGAAAAAGCCCAGGAACAATTCGACGAGGAAGAAGCCAAAAAGCTCCAGAAAAAAATTGCTAAAAATCAGTTCAACTTCAACGATTTCCTATCACAGATCAAGCAGATTAAAAAAATGGGGAACGTGAAGGACTTGATGGGCATGATACCCGGCATGGGCAAGGCCATGAAAAATATGGATATCGATGATGATGCCTTCAAAGGTATTGAAGCCATCATTTATTCGATGACCCCGGACGAAAGAGAAAATCCAAAAGTTATCAATGGCAGCCGCCGACGCAGGATTGCCAGTGGTAGTGGCTCCGATATTCAGGAAGTAAACCGTTTGATCAAGCAATTTGAAGAAACCCGTAAAATGATGCGTATGATGACCACCGGTGGCGGGAAAAATATGGCCAAAATGATGCAGCGCATGAAAGGGATGCAGCCGAGGTAGGGGAGAGGATGGTAGAAGATAGAGACAAGGCATGCCTTGTCTCAACTGATTGGAGTATTAGATTTTTTTACTCCAGAAACCCCTTCTCCCCCGAAACACAATAAACCCCGCCACCATCCATGGCAGCAACACAACGGTTGCAATGGTCGCAATTGTTTGTGAGTTCGATGTTTCGTTTTATTTTGTTTGGAAAATCAGGGTCGAGAATTAATGTCCGGCCAAGTTGAACAAAATCGAACCCGGCATCCAGAACTGTTTTAATATCCTCTGCCGAAGTAATACCACCAATATAGATTACCGGAATATTAACGGCATCTTTTAGTTTCGAAGCGTCATCAAAATGAAACAGTTTGTCGAATGGATATTCCTGAACCATCATTTTACCAAAAAGGAGCAAGCCCAACTTCATAAACCACTTTTTCTGGTTGGCAACCATCCCCATAATGGGCAACTTACCGCGCAACATGCGAAAGGGTGTTTTTGATGTGAAACCGCTACTGGGAATAATTGCATCGGCACCTGCCTGTTCAAACAATTTTGCAGCTTCGATGGCTTTATTGAGCTTGAGCCCACCTTTCATTCCATCGCGAAGGTTCATCTTCACAAGAATCGGATATTCTTTTCCTAGTGATTCCCTTACACGTTTAATGATTTCGGCGGCAAATCGTGCCCGATTTTTCAGCGGGCCTCCAAATTCATCTTTCCGTTTGTTGGTATAGGGCGAAAGGAACTGGCTGATCAGGTATCCGTGGCCTGCGTGAATTTCGATGGCATCGAAACCGGATGCTTTCGCGATTTCAGCAGCCTTAACAAAATCATTTATTTTCTCTACAATATCTTCCCTTGTCATCTGCCTGCAATATGACAAACGAAACTGGTTGAATTTTGGCGAAGCGCCCATTGGCCGTTTCCCAATGACTGATGGGCTGGCAAAATATCCACAATGGCCTAACTGGATTGAAGCCAATGCACCATTTTCATGGATAGCTTTAGTGAGTTGCTTTAGCTTCGGTATTAGTTCATCCCGCATCCACATTTCGTGTTCAAATGCCCGGCCATCGTAACTTACCGAGCAGTATGCAACAGTTGTCATTGCCGTGCCACCCGCTGCAATTCCTACATGGTGATCAATCAATGCCTGTGTGATACCACCATTCTGCGACATTCCTTCAAAACATCCGGCTTTAATGATTCTGTTGGGGAGGGTCAATCCACCGATTTTCCCCAGCTTAAATATTTGTTCTTTTGTGTTTTTCATTTTTTTAGTAGCGATTGTGCACAGGGGCTGCTGAAAAATGCCACGATATTTCGGTAGTCAATATTTCGGTGCGCTGCACCTTAAAAATGACTGTTGATTTTAATTCTATAAAGATTCCGCCACTCTGTGGCTTAAAAAATGGTGCAGAGCACCAAAATCTTTATAGAGGATATAACGGAATACAATTAGAGGTGCAGCGCACCGAAATATCAGATGCATGATTTTTAATCATTTCTATAGAAAACCTTGCATCAAAAACATATTTTCCTGCATCTAACGTATTTATTATCTACGACATATTAATCTTTATGCAGACAGAGACTATTTAGTGTCCGTCCATAAAGTCAGTGTTTTTGCGTTGCCCCGGCATTTATGCCGGGGAATAATAAATTCAACACTCGCCTCCCCCGCCTTTTCGCTGACACTGCCGAAGGCAGTGTCAGCGAAAAGGCGGGGGTTATTCATTAATTCAATTGGGGGCTATGGATATCTCAAAACACCAACTTTATGGACAAACACTATTTAAACTCCACACGTACCGAATCATCCAGGTTTAATCCCAGCAATCCGGCAGCATTGCCCATGCCCACTGCTATTTCGAGGTGGCCGGTTGAGTTAAATAAGGCAAGTATTTCACCTTCCGAAACATCTTTGTACGATTGACTGATGG
>CAZBDF010000455.1:0-4029 GCA_964490385.1 uncultured Lentimicrobiaceae bacterium
AGTTCATATTCTTTTCCGTCAATATTGATTGTGCCTGTTCTATAATCTGACTTTGATTCTGGATTGCTGGAAATTAAATGCCCGGCATTGATGTATTGTATATTCTCAAAACTATGCTGGAAACCATTCTCTTTTATTCTCTCTTCTATCATATCTGCCATAAAGGATGACGGCCAAACTTTATCATCTTTCCCGGAAAAAAGTAGGATTGGGCCATTTATATTTTCTACTTTGATTGCTGCCTGATTAACATAATTAGTCTTACTTAATCCACTTTCCCAATATTTCAAAGTATTGATTTTACTTGAGTTGCTTCCAGAAATTTTATCCATCGGCACATAGGGAACGTCCTCCCCTTAATATTTCCAACTGGCTTTTATAACATCCGAACTATAGGGTAAGGATAAACCCACAAACCCTTTCTTAGCGAATTCCCCTCCCCAATAATCACCCCATTCACCACCACCAATCATAATTACTGCAGTGCTCTCAGTTGTATTTTCGTTTGCAAAATAATTTACCACACATCCATCTTGGTTTATTTTTTCTGGTTTAATTCCATCAAACAGAATATTGTCTAGAATAAAATATGCCCCAATGAGGATTATTACTATTCCAGCGAAAACAATGTATTTTTTATATGCTTTCATAATTACGGATATTATGAGATTGTTGCTAATTGGCGCCTCTCTTTAAAGTCGATGTTTTGAGATATCTATTGCCCCGTCCTTTAGGGCGGGGATCAAATTGGAGATATGAATAACCCCTGCCTTTTCGCTGACACTGCCTTCGGCAGTGTCAGCGAAAAGGCAGGAGGGGCATATCAAATTTATTGTTCTCCGGCATAAATACCGGAGCTATGGAATAGCACCGACTTTATAGACGGACACTAATTGGCATCTACAAAAAAGGTCATGTTTACTTGTTCTCGCTAAGTTCTTTCTTCCAAAGTGTTATTTCCCGTTCCATGCCTGCAATTGTGGCTTCAATGGTTAATTCCACTACTTCGCCACGGCCATCCCAAGCCAGTCCTTGCCTGTCGTACTCGCTTTGAAGCATGGCTTCCATGTCATTTAGCGTAAAGCCAGGGTCATTTTTCCTCATGTTTTTAACATAGATCACTGCATTGTTAAAAGCATCTCTGTAGGTAAGTTCCCGCCAGTCTGTAATTTCCATTTTAATAAGTTATTATGTCCCTAAGTTTCCATTTTATTGATATGAGTGGCTTAGGTTCTTTTTTTCAAAATATTTTCTGTATAAGTTTTTTCTAGGTAGAAAAGCAAAATACAAAATTGGATAAATCATGAAATCAAATAGTTTGTATCCTGTCGAAAAATCTATTTCATCAACAATCTGGGTTTCATTATTGTTAATTCCTTTGACAACATGTCGGTGTTTCCACAGCTTCAAACCAAAAGGAAGTTTAACCCCTTTATCTATAAAATAGTATTCGTTGGCTTGTTTTTTTGAGTCGGTTATCCTGCTGATCCAATCGCTTTTCCAGGGAAAATGAAATCGGATATGTACCATACTTCCCGGGTGTTCACCATCATATCTGATAAGCTTTGCAATATTTTTAGGTGGCAGCAGGAAACGGAAAAGCTCCTCGTTGAAACCTTCCACTGCATCCTGGAATGATATTTTGATTGTGCTGCTAATTGTAATTTTCATAGGATTATAAACCAGTGAAAAATTTATTTGTTCAATTATTATTTTAAATAGATAAACAAAATGGGCTTCAATCCAATTTGAAAACTTTTCCGGGAAGTGCCCTCACCAGACCCTGAAACTCCAGGTTAAGCAAAGCAGCAGCAATTTTACTGATGGGAAGTTTTGTTTCGGCACAAATGGTGTCGATGCCGGTGGTATCGTTTTTTTGCAATACATCAACAATTTTTTCCTCTTCTAGGCTAAGCTCAACAAAAAGCTCACGTTGTTTTTTATTTGGCTTTTTGTTGGCAACATCCCATCCTAAAATATAGCCGATGTCTTTCGCGCTTTGGATTAAAGCGGCTTTGTTGGATTTAATCAATAAGTTGCAGCCTTCGGAATAGGTATCGCCAATCCTTCCGGGAACGGCAAAAACATCTCGGTTGTAAGAATTGGCAATTTCGGCAGTAATGAGTGCACCACCTTTTTTGGCGGCTTCAACCACAATGGTGGCATCGGCCATGCCGGCGATGATGCGGTTCCGTTTTGGAAAATTTTCGCGATCAGGAGTTGATTGGCTCAAAAATTCGGTGAGCAAACCGCCATGATCCATTATTTTTTCGGAGAGTGGGCGGTTCAGGTAAGGATAAAGCCTGTCGAGGCCATGCCCCAGTACTGCAACAGTTTTCAGTTGACGGTCGAGGGATGTTTTGTGTGCACAGGTGTCGATGCCATAGGCCAGACCGCTAACAATCAGGGCATCGTGCTCAACCAGTCCTTCCACAATTTTCTCGCACATTTCCTTTCCATACTGGCTTGCTTTGCGGGTGCCAACCACACTAATTACTTTGGCCACATTCAGTTCGGCGTTGCCTTTATAATAAAGCATAATCGGGCTGTCGATGCAGTTTTTGAGCCGGGCAGGATAGTTTTTTTCGAGGTAAAATAAGGGAAGGATGTTTTGTTCTTCGATGAATTTTATCTCCTCTTCGGCACGTGTCAATACATTTTGGTTTAAAATGGCATTTACCAACTTGCCCCCAATGTTCGGTATTTTTTCAAGTGCATTGCGGTTTTGTTTAAATACAGCTTCCACACCACTGCAATAAGCGATGAGCTTTTTACCAAGTACATCGCCAATGCCGGGCAACAGGGTAACTCCAATTTGATAGATAAGGTCGGGGTGTAGCAATATATTAGTTTTTAATTGTGAGGCTAAAATAGGAAAATCTAAAAAGAATGATTGATTTTAGTGTTCATATTTTTTTCTGGGATTGATTGGTATTTACAATGATTAGGGAGTTGCAGGTTACAAGTTACAGGTTGAGCGCAGCGAAATCCCGCCTTTGCGGGGTTGCAGGGTTGCAAGACAAATTGCCGTTTCCATGTCCTTTCGGAGGTTGGAAAGTCGATTTTTACGCTGATGACATTTGCCAATTTCCGGAATCCGGTTTTGTGCTTTAGTATTAAAAATGTCCTGACCCTGACTTTAACGGAATGTTTATAATAATCCCTCTTCCTTTCTTTTTTGACGTTCGGCATTCAATTCTTCGGGTGACCAGGTATCATGTATGGTTTCACAATAATCCGCCTGGAAACAGCTTGGGCAGTCGCCACTACATCCATCGATTGTCCAACCAAAACCTGGGGGCGTATCCTGGGATTCAGACAGTAAATAATCCTCCGTTAAAAACCGGTAAGAAACCTCAACAGGAACATTTTCATTTACACCGTATGATATTCCATGTTCATTAAAAAGCAGCACTAATTTGTCGAATGCCGCCTTTAGTTCGTTTTTCGATAAAGTATCAGCGGGTGGAAAATCCTTAGGATTGACGCCAATTATTTCGAATACCGGCTTACACTCTGCTTCTTCGAAAGCAATTATATTTTTAAGGAACATATTTTCTATTTCAGGGTCTAAACTGGAATTCTCACTCATAATCCTCCCCCGCGTTATTAATTTCGATTTTAGGAAAAAATTCTCTTGTTCAATTTTTTCTTCCGGGCTGAGATCGTCATTGTTATTTGTCATAGCTTCAAAATATTTTTATTACAAATATACAAAATGATTGGGAAAACATTTTTTTATCAAATTATTTCTCATCGAATTATGCTGATTAATCGAATTATTACCAGCCAAAGGCAGGTAAAATTAGTGTGATTCGTTCCATTCGATGAAAAATTAAATCACCTGTGAACTCTAGTGTAATATTTGTCGTACATCCTGGGTTTTTTAAGACAGGCACGAAATAGTATATTTGCCCAAAATTTGATTTATGCTACTTACTTTTATGGAATGGAACCCCAGCCCGGAAATTTTCCCCGGAACATGGCTACCGGTCAGGTGGTACGGACTGCTGTTTGCCAGTGGTTTCT
>CAZBDF010000456.1:0-4016 GCA_964490385.1 uncultured Lentimicrobiaceae bacterium
AAGACATCTTGAAAATGGAATTAGTGCATTCGGAAATAATTAGTGCATTGGTGGCCAAAAAAAGCCAGCCACGAATTCACGAATGACAGATGGAATCTTAATAAGTAAATTTATCATATTCAATTTAACAAACTCTAAAAAAACTAAACCCAACCAAATCTGGTTCTAACTTTATGAGATTTTCTTTACTGCTATTTTCCTGGTTTATTGCTATTTCAGTTATTGGACAAACTACTGCAAACAATTACCCTTCAATAAAAGTGGGCGACTCCCTTCGTTCAGTTCAAAATTACACAGCAGCTTTCGATTTCTTCCAGGAAGTATTAAATGACGGACAAGCCTTGGCCGATTCTGTTTTTCGCGCCGAGATCTATCACCGGCTCAGCGAAACTGCAGAAAACTTAGATCGTTACCCGGAAGCTATTTCTTATCACATAAAATGGCGCAGCCTCCAGCCCTTTTTAACCCAACAAGAAAACCAGCGATATTTTGATAAAGTTGTTCAATTATTGCCCAATGCAAGCGATAGCCTGGGCTTAACAAGATTATATTATCGATATGCACTTTTGCTGATTCGGGAGAATGAAAGGGATCTTGCTTTTGCCTATTTTAAAAGAGCTTTGGGATTTGCAAGTGACATACAAAGTTATGCCGCCCTTGCTACTATAGCCAACGAACTGGCCGGAGAATATTGGGATGCCGGGCTTAAGGATTTGTCCACCGAAATGTACAAAGAATCCATTGCAGCAGCAAAAGCCTTGAACGACACCAACCGCATAGCCGGAGGCTATTTAAACCTTGCCGGAAATTACATCGAGGAGGGTGATTTTGCATCAGGAATCCAAATGCACCTCGATGCTTTGAAATTGAAAGAATCCATTGCAGACAACTCAAACTTAATTTACTATTACCTGCAAACAGCCATCGTTTACAACCAGGCACGCAATTTCGAAAAGTGGGAAGATTATGTTTGGAAGGCTTACCAAATAAAGGATTGCGAAGCATGCACGCCGCCCAGGGAAAAGGCAATGCTGTATGCCGAGCTTGGGGGAATTGCAAAGTATAAAAATCAAACACAAGTGGCCATCCAATACTACGATACGCTTTTGATTTTAAGTACGGAGATTGCCTATCTGAATGGGCAAAAAAATGCCTACGATAACCTTGCACTCATCTATAAGGATTTGGGTGAATATGAGAAGGCTTTGGAGCTAATTACCCAATCGGAAGTTTTTTTAACCGACAATCCTTTTCATCATATCAGTCATAACAATACCAAAGTGGAGCTTTTGCTGGAAACTAATAATCCGCAAGTGGCTTTGATACTGCTGCACAAAAACATTCAAAACGAGGCATTGTCAAATTATGCTTCGGAACGGCTAAGAACTTACCACTTGTTGTATGAGACCAATGTTCAGCTTAAGTATTTCGAAGATGCTTTTCGTTGGAACGATTCAATCCGGGAACTCGAAAATATGCTTCGCGATGCGGATGTGCGAAAGGAAATGGCAACACTTGAAACCAGGTATCAAACCGAAAAAAAAGAACAGCAAATTAATTTGCTCACCGCAGAAAACAAGATTACAAATCAACGTATTCGTCTGGGGTGGCTGTTTATCGGATTTCTTTTGGTGCTGGTTGTCCTGGTCTTGGCCCTGCTTTTTTTCCGCAGGAAACAAGCGGCCTTTAAACAAAGTGAGTTACAGCAGAAATTGCTTCGCTCACAAATGAACCCACATTTTATTTTTAATGTGATGGGGTCAATCCAAAGTTATTTATACAAAAATGAGGCAGCCAAAGCTGCAGATTATCTCAGCAGGTTTGCTGCATTAAGCCGCTCGGTGTTGGAATTTTCTTCCAAAGAAAATATTAGTTTGAAAGAAGAAATCGTGATGCTTCAAAATTATATTGAGTTGGAAAGGGCAAGGATGAAACATCCATTTGAGCTTGAGTATATTATTGATGAGGATATGGAAACGGACTTTATAGAAATCCCTCCTATGCTATTGCAGCCCTTTGTCGAAAATGCGATAAAGCACGGATTGCAGGATTTAGACTACCCTGGTAAATTGATTTTACGTTTCGATGAAAAAAAAGATTACATCGCTGTGGAAATTGTGGATAACGGTAAAGGCCTCACAACGAATAAGCAGGGGCAGCATAAATCGAAGGCGCTGGAAATTTTTATGCAGCGCAAGAAAGGAATCGAGCACAAGAGCAAAAAAGAGCTTACTTTTGAGTTCGAAAACTTGAACACACTAGATAAAACTAAACACGGGGTTAGGGTGTTTTTGCATCTCCCGATTTTAAACAATGATTAAAGCTGTTATTATCGATGATAGCCCGGATATCAGGGCAACAAACAAATTATTGCTTGCGGAATATTTTATTGAAGTTGATATAGTTGGCGAGGCCGATTCGGTAGATAGTGCTTACGAATTGATTCGGCAAACCAAGCCACATTTGGTTTTACTCGACATTGAAATTAATGGAGGGACCGGATTTCAACTGTTGCAAAAACTTAAACCCTACACTTTTAAAGTAATTTTTATAACGGGCCATAATCAATATGCCCTGAAGGCGATTAAATTCCGTGCCATCGACTACATCCTGAAACCTGTGAATGCTACCGAGTTCCAGGAAGCTGTGCAAAGCACTTTGGGTTTAATCGAAAAAGAATTACCGACCGATGAACAAAACGACCATTTTCTGCAAAGCTTCACTCAAAATAACGGCCATTCAAAAATCATGCTCCGTACGGTTAATGCCTTGCATCTGGTGAATGTTAAGGAAATTTTGTATTGCAAAAACGACAATAGCTACACCACCTTTCACCTCATCTCCGGCGAAAAAATAATGGTATCCAAAGGCATCGTGTTTTACGACGAAATCCTTTCGGAATCCGGATTTTTCAGGCCTCATCAATCTTATCTTGTGAATTTACAACATGTCAGGAAACTGGATAAAACTGATGGTGGTTCTGTGATTTTAGATTCCGGGGATGAAATCCCAATATCATCCAGAAGGAAAAAGGGCTTGATTCAGCTTTTGGAGACAATGTAGAGTTTGACCATAATGTCCGATTTCTGCGTTATGCTCGTCTTTAAAACAGTCATTTACAAAAGTAAACTCTTTGGGTTTAAAGACTTCACAAGCCTTGAACTCAAACATTCTGAATCAAACACCAAACTTTACGGATTGACACAATTTAAGATTTGTCGCAACACCACGTGACACTAGTGTCATATCAGACATATTATGACGATACCCCGACTTTCAATCGTGCGTAGCACATTGAAACGTCAAAATAACCCGAAATCTCACAATTGACATGACACCAGGAAGTTGCTATCAGCTTTTTTACCAACATTTGACTCTTCCAGAGCCCTAACTCATCTTAAAAAGAACCAACTCCCCCAAAACTTCCAACGAATTCACATTACTTCCCTACGGATTCAAGTTCACCTCCCGATAGTTTGTGGCCAATCCTACATTTGTGCCCTAAAGATTTGAAATGAAAAAGCGAATTCCGATAAACACTAAAGACAGCATTTACTTCATCGTCCCCGACGAGGTGGTGTATTGTAAAAGTGATCAATCATCCACAACTTTATTTTTAGAAAACAACGAACAAGTTTCCATTTCCAGGGAGATTAATGACATTGAAAAACTATTGGAAGGGGACAATTTCATACGTCCGCACCAATCATATCTCGTAAATCGAAATTTTGTAAAACTTGTAGATATTGCTGATGACTACACGCTGGTGTTAACGACCCAGGAGAAAATACCCACTTCCGCTCAAAGGCGAAAAGAAATTATGGACATCATTCTAAAAATTCAAAACTCTCACATGGTGATGCCTCTGGCAAAAAAATCTTAACAATACAACAATTTAGCAATACAACAATTTAACACTTTAACAATTCAACAATATAACAATTTAACAATTTAACAATTTAACCCGCCTTCGCCTTCATAATTCAAGTAGTTACTTAGGTTTTCAGAATAGGCTA
>CAZBDF010000457.1:0-4005 GCA_964490385.1 uncultured Lentimicrobiaceae bacterium
TACTTTATGCAGGGTAAAGCAATAAACGCCAACGATATGAACAACGAAGCCCAAATGCAATTGTATTTAATTCAAGAACTTGTTAGGATAAGCAGAATATATAACAGGCCCTTGCACGACCAACTTATTGAAAGATATGGCCGGGTTTTTTGATGAACGGGATTTTTGCTTTTTAAAATCAATTGTCCGGGTTAATCAGGAGGGAGAAGGAAATGTCATATTCATTAGGTTTATTTTAACAGCCACAGTAATTGTATAGTTGGTTAAGAGATTTGTTAAAATAAAATCTTCTTCCAATTGGAAGTCATTTGTAGTTATTTTTTTTAAAAATTAATGACGCGCGAAGCGCAAATGACAATTAATGACAGCGAAGCTAAATGACACAATTGAACCTATTTACACAAATGATTTACTTCATTTCTATAGCAGCTATATAAATACCAACCCCTTGGCTACCTCCTCCTGTACAATTCCAGGTATGGCTTATAATCCAACTTTTCAGGAGAGGTGATGAGTAACAACCTGCTCGCCACCGCCGCTTCCACTGTGACTAAATCAGTTTCGCTTATCAAAGCAAAATCATCCTTTTGCGAATCCTTGTTCATTTGTTCTGCATGGCTGATGCCCGAACCGGAACGGATAATCTGCACATCACCCTTCTTCAACGGAAACCAACTGTCGTTTTTGCTGTCGTAATGCACAATGTCACCTTCCAGTACGATGGACATAATCTCGAAGTCCTGGTGGGGATGTTGGCCAATTAAACTTCCAACATCCGTCCAGGCATGTGCCCAATAAAACAGGTTAGAATAGGGGACCTGTGGCCCACCATCCTGGGGAAAACCGATGGGTTTGTTTTCCAATATTTCGCCGCCGTTAAACTGGCCGGAAGCTTGTTCTTCTTTTCGTTGAATAGTTATTTGCATTTTAGTTTTTTATCAATAAACAACAATACCCGGGAGATGTTTAACTAATTTTGCGTGTGGGGAAATTTTAAAAAAATATTTTTTCTACGATTCCAACTTTTTATTGTCAAATCCTGTCTTTAAAAACAAAAGAAGAAAATTGGGGAAACACGACATTCATCGTGCGTTAATTGAAAAATGCTGCCAGGGTGATGCCCGGTCGCAGTACCGGCTTTACAAGCTGTACTCAAAAGCCATGTACAATGTCGCTGTCCGCCTGCTGGCCAACAGGATGGATGCCGAAGATGTCCTGCAGGAGGCTTTTGTGGCAGCATTTAAAAGGCTGGACAGTTTCAGGGAAGAATCAACTTTTGGGGCATGGCTCAAGCGCATCGTTATCAACCATTGTATCAATTTTATGAAAGCGAGAAAACAAATATTTGATGACCTGGACACGCAATCTGTTTTGATTGCTGATGACAGTCGTTTAGACTTCCATGCCGAACACGATTTCGAAGCCATTCACGGTGCCATCAAAACACTTCCGGATGGCGCCAGAGCTGTTTTCAACCTTTTTCTTCTGGAAGGATACAAGCATCAAGAAATTGCGCAGATGCTCAATGTTTCCGAGTCCACCTCAAAATCGCAGTACCAAAGGGCTAAAGTATTATTGAAAGAAAAACTGGTTTACCATGAAAAGCAAGTTTGAAGAATTTCTGGAAAACAACAGGCAACAACTGGATGTTGAAGAACCCGATGACCAACTGATTTGGGAAGGCATCAGCAACGAGTTGAAGCAAAAGCCAAAATCTGTGTTCGTGAACTTCTGGAAGGCAGCAGCTGTTGTTTTACTTCTGATGTCTTCAAGCTATTTTATTTACAACGAGTTTTTCAAAGCCGAAAAATTGGTTTACACCATTTCGTTGAGCGACATCGACCCGAATTTTGCAACAATGGAAACTGATTACCTATTGGTGATTGACAAAAAGATGCAGGAGTTGGGGCAGCTTTCATCAGCAAATGTCGAAAATATTGCGGTGTATAATGATGAGCTTAAAAACCTGGATGAGATGTACGAGGAGTACCAGCAGGATTTTGTTGAACTTGGGAAAAATGAGCGCATCATCATGGCAATGATGGATTATTACGAAAAGAAGATGCGTATCCTCGACCGAATGTTAATGGAAATTCAAAAACAAAAAGACTATGAAAACCGACAAGAACACACCGAGCTATAGGCTCACAATACTAATGTTTTTATTATCAATGTTGTTTTCGATGGGTGCAATGGCCCAGGCCGAATTCAACGAAACCATCAGGATAGAGGCCGACATTGATCCTGAAGGTGAACTGGAATACATTACCCGGTCCTTCGATACACAAATTAAAACCTGGGCAAACGACTATGTTGAACTCCAGGTGAGTTTGCAAATAAAAGCCAACAAACAGGAAGACATCGATGAAACCCTGCGGGCCGTGAAGGAAATCAGTTTTAAAGGAAATGCCTCCAGGCGGTCGGTAAACACTACATTCTGGGAGTCGCGCAATTGCAACATGAACCGGAATAAAATCGACCTTAATACCGGGGAAACTGTTGTGCTGAAAAAGTTTAATGTCAAACACACTTTGTTCATTCCTAAAACGATCGACCTGAGCATTGATGCTAAATATGCAGATTTTGAAATAGAAGATATTGCAGGTGAGGCCGAATTTAAAATTTATAATGGTAAACTCTATTGCTGGTCGATAGGTGGCAAAACTGTCCTCGACATGCGCTATTCAAAAGCCACAATGGAAACGCTACCGGAAGCCGATATCAAGCTTTACGATTCGGACATTGAATTGACTAAATGTGGAAACTTCAGCATCGAAAGTAAGTATTCAAAAGTGGAAATTGAACATGCCGGCGACATGCAGTTTGAATCATTTGATGATAAATATATCATAGGCCAACTGGGCATTGTGGAAGGTACAGCAAAATACACCGAATTTGATTTCGGGCCAACAACAAGCCTTACGATTGACTTCTACGACAGTGACCTGAACTGCACCACCACAGGTAATGTGAAGGCTAAAAGCAAATACTCAGGCATCGTAGTTGAATCAGCCGGTGAGGTTGTGGTTGATGCTTCATATGACGATTTATACAAGTTTGGCTCAGTGGCTTCGATAGCCATCAAGGAAAGTAAATACACCGCGTATGCACTGGCAAAGGTGAATGGCGATATTTCACTATCCGGCTATGATGACCAGCTTCGTGTTGAAAGTATGTCGGGTGATTTTAATCACATCGACATCAATAATAAATATGGTGATTTTATGTTGAACCTGCCCGAAAACCTTGCTTACCGCTTATTGGTTGACATGAAGTATGGCACTATAGACTACCCTTCGGCCAGCCTCGAAAGAAAAACCTACATCAAAGAAAATAGCCAGACATTTATGGATGCCGCAACCCCTGGTTACGACTGCAAGCAGGGCAGATTAATCGAGATCAAAGGACATGATAATAAGGTTGTGATTGTGGAGTAGAGGAAGTGAATGGTGAAGAGTGAATGGTGAGTAGTGAAAGTAATGTCTTGTGAGTAATTGTAATCGGTGTGTCTTGGTTTGTCTTTGGATTAAAAGAAAATGAATTCTGACGAAAAACAGGTGCAGCGCAACGATAATATTTTAGAAAAGATATACCCCTGGAAATCAAGGTGCATAGCACCGACATATTAAATTTGCGTATTGAGATTTCGGTGCGCTGCGCCTCGCTTTATGTTGTGAATGGATAATGCTATAAATGTTACGCGGCACCTGCCTCACCGGCAAGGCGGGCTGCCGCTTTATTAACATTTAAATGCCGGGAAATATTGGAGACCAGGTTTTTGCTAATAATACCGTATGTGATTCAAAGTGCGCCATTATTTCAACTAATTCATATTGGTGCTTTGAATCTACGACGGCATTAACCATTGTAATATTGAAATGGCTTTCAGCGCATTTCAATTAACAATTGGTATAAGACTTCATTGTTATGAAATTCTGTAATATTCCTAAATGAGAAACCTGGAAGGTGGGGTGGTGTAAATTGATTTTCTATATATTGGATGCT
>CAZBDF010000458.1:0-4003 GCA_964490385.1 uncultured Lentimicrobiaceae bacterium
GAAACAAAATCGAGGCTTACCTTAATTTTGCCATGGCCCTGGCAATTTTCGCAACGGCCACCCTTATTGTTGAGGGAAAAATCCCCTTTTTTGAAGCCCTTCGATTTGGCAGGTTCAGTTTGTGAAAATAGGGTCCTGATGTGATCGAATATCCCTGTAAAAGTTAATAGGTTACTTGCCTTGCTGGTAGAGATTTGCTGCTGTGTGATTTTAGTAATTTGAGTGAAATTTTCCAATCCGGTAATTTTATGACAACCAGTAGCACGGCCATTCTTCCACGATTTTGCAATCACATCAAACGCCAGGGTAGATTTTCCGCTACCCGAAACTCCTGTAAGCACAACAATACCCGAAGAAGGAATATGAAGGTTTATGTCCTTGAGATTATTGGCCTTTGCTTTCTCAATTCTCAAGCCTTCGTCAAGTTGACGGACTTGTCGCCTCTCCTGCCTTCTGTAATTGAAAAGATATTTACCTGTCAGGGATTTTTCGTTTCCGGTTAATTCGCCAGGTTTCCCGGATGCTATCAATTGCCCGCCATTTGTTCCCGCTCCGTGTCCAATTTCAATAATATGGTCAGCGCTTTCGATGACCTTCAAATCATGTTCAACCATCACCACAGTATTTCCTGAATCCCGTAAATTCCGAATTATTTTCATCAGGTTATCAATATCTGCGGGGTGCAATCCAACGGTGGGTTCATCCAACACAAAGGTTAAATCGCACAGGCCATTCCCAAGTTGGGCAGCCAGCCGCACACGTTGGGCCTCACCACCCGAAAGGGTATTTGAACTTCTGTTGATGGACAAATATCCAAGTCCCAATTTTGACAGCGCATCCAGCCGTTTTAATATTTCAATTCTGAGGTTTTTGCTAAGATTGAGAATTCTTTGATCGGAAGTAAGATTTTCAAAATCCTGAAAAAATCCAATGGATGCAGACACACTCATTTTCGAAACGTCAGCAATATTTTGGTTGAGGATTTTATAAGCAAGTGCTTTAGGGTTTAACCTTGATCCGCCACACCCAGCGCAGGCTACTTTCTTCATAATTGGCATCATCGACACGCCCCGGTGATCGGCATGCTTGCGCTGATATTCCTCGTCAATAATATTGGCAAATCCTTTCCAAACACCTTCAAACCGATGTTCACCCTCACTTTTGCCACGTTTAAATTTCCAGTTTACTTGATATACATTCTCACCACTTCCATACATGGAAAGTCGTTTAGCTTCCTTATCAAGTTCTTTCCATGCTAGGGAAAAATCTTTTGCAAAGCTGCTACCAACTTCAAGCAAAGTATGGATGTATTGCCCATGCGGATCGCCATAAAACTTTCCCGATTTATGTCCATTCATGGCACCGTTTCCCAATGCTTTTTCTGGGTGTGAGATCAGTTTCTCAGGATCACATACAACAACTTCGCCCAGGCCGTCGCACTTATTACAGGCCCCTTGCTGATGGTTGAATGAAAATAAAGATGAATAGGGTGGGGGCGGATCCCCTTTTGAAATTGCTACCCGCGAAAATAAAAGACGGTATAAATCATAAATTCCGGTCATCGTTCCCACAGTTGATCGGGGATTGGTTTTATACGATTGCCGATTGATGGCCAGTGTTGGTGTGAGCCCGTGAACCTCCTCGAAATCCGCACCCGATTGCATCCCAACCTGGCTCCGAACGTAAGGGGAAAAACTATCCAGAAACCTGTTTCGCCCTGTTGCGTGCAAAGTGTCGAAAGCCAGGGATGACTTTCCGCTACCGGAAACACCAGTGATCACAGTAATTTTATTCAATGGAAAATCAACATCAATATTTTTTAGGTTATTGGTGCTGATACCTTTGAAGCGGATTGATGGAGAATTGTCAGGTGACAGGAGCCGAGTGCTGACAAAAGAAGGGTTTAAAGCCCCGACCGAAGGAAGGGGATGGAAACCCTGAGCATGTTTTTTATAGAGATAATCTTTAATTGCCTTGCCCGTTTCCGATTTGGGGATATCCATAATTTCCTCTGGTCTCCCCGATGCTACCAGCTTTCCACCTTGATCGCCACTTCCCGGGCCAAGATCGATGATGTGATCTGCTGAGGCTATCATTCCAAGATGATGCTCGGTAACTACAACCGTGTTGCCCTGCTTTACCAATTGATTGAGCGATTTCAAAAGCACCTTGACATCGGCGTTATGCAGACCGGTGGTAGGTTCATCTAAAATATACATGGTATGGGCAGAACCGGGCCTTGCCAATTCCGAAGCTAGTTTTACACGCTGGGCTTCGCCACCACTGAGGGTTGTAGATCGTTGTCCCAGTTTCAGGTAGCCAAGGCCGAGGTCATCTAGGGTTTTTAAAATCCTAAGGATTTTGGGTTGATCGCAAAAAATCACAGCGGATTCTTCAATTGATAGTTCAAGGACTTCAGAAATGTTTAAACCTTTATAACAAAGCTCTAAAGTTTCGTCATTAAAGCGTTTTCCATTGCATGAGCCGCACAAAATTTCTACATTCCCCATAAAGTGCATGCCGGTTTGCAGGTAGCCGGCGCCCTGGCATTTTTCGCAGCGGCCACCAACTACATTAAACGAGAATCTTCCCTTTTTCCAGCCTTTGGTTTTGGCTTCAGGCAAGGATGCAAACAGGTCGCGGATATGGTCGGACAGTTTTGTATATGTTGCCGGGTTACTCCGGGGAATTCGGCCAATTGGAGATTGATCGATGGCTACCACTTTTTTGATACGCCCCCAACCTTCAATCGAATGAAATTTACCCGGTTCCTTGCTTGCTCCATGTAATTTTTTCTGAAGAAACCGTGTGAGGATATTGTGGGTAAGCGAAGATTTTCCGGCTCCTGAAACGCCCGTCACCAGGTTGAGTGCATTCAGTTTGAAGGCCACATCGATATGCGCAAGATTGTTTTCTGCAGCACCATTAATGAGTAGCTCCTCCCTCTTGATCCCATCACTTTGCTTCAATTCGAAACCATCCTTGCCCTGAAGGAATCTCAGTGTGGCACTTTCAGTAGAAGTCTGATCCTTAAAATTATGAAAGTTATCATTTAATAAAACCTCACCACCACGGACACCTGCTTTCGGGCCAATATCGATCACATGATCGGCCTGCCGGATAAAGTCGTCTTCATGTTCAACAACAATTACGGTATTTCCATTATCGCGCAAGAGCTTCAGTACTTCCAGCATTTTTTGGTTTTCGATAGCATGGAGGCCAATGGAGGGTTCATCGAAAATATAAAGCATACCGCTCAATTGAGAAGTTAGCTGAGTCGCTAAACGCAGACGTTGGGCTTCACCGCCCGATAAGGTGGTAGATTCCCGATCAAGCGAAAGGTATCCTGCGCCAAGTTTTTCGAGTAAATCAATTGTAGCGCAGATTTTGTCGATTAGTGGCCCTGCTACTTCTTTTTCAGAATTAGATAGTTGAAGTTTGCTTAAAAGATTTTTTAATTCCGACAGGGAAATTGATGCCAGTTGATCGATACTTTTACCTTGCCACTTTACCGACAGGGCATTTCGATTGAGCCGTTTTCCATTGCAGGCAGAGCATTTTTCCGTCCTGACAAAGCGAAGGATACTTTTGTTCCGTTCACGTTTGAGGATGGTTTCCATCACCGGAATGATGCCTTTATAAAATCCCATTTCGCGTGGTTTTGCCGTGATGCCGCTCCAGCGCATCCTCGATTCGAGGGTATGTTTGCCGAAGGGGATTTCGATTTTGTTGCTGCCGTAAAGAATAATTTGTTTCTGATCGTTTGTCAAATCCTTCCAGGGGATATCCACATTAAAACCTTCGGATTCGCACACCTGGTTTAGCACATCCATAGTTACCTGCGAGTAGATGATATAGCCGCTTGGCGTGGTGATCACCAGTGCCCCTTCACGCAGGGTAAGTGTGTCATCGGCAATAAACAGATTTGGATCAAGGCGATCTTCCACTCCCAGGCCTTTGCAGTTTTCGCAAGCACCGGCAGGGGAATTAAACGAAAAGAGAT
>CAZBDF010000459.1:0-4002 GCA_964490385.1 uncultured Lentimicrobiaceae bacterium
CCATGACTAAAGAAATTATTAAAATAGCAGACTTAAAACGCGAGTTTACTATGGGAACCGAAACGGTTCACGCATTAAGGGGTATTTCATTTACCATAAACGAAGGTGAGTTTGTAACTATTATGGGATCAAGTGGATCTGGTAAAAGTACCTTATTAAATATTTTGGGTTGTTTAGATCAACCTACTTATGGAAACTATGAAATTGATAGTGTAAAAGTAAAAGATCGAAGTAGAAATGAATTGGCAAAAATTAGAAACGAAAAAATTGGATTTATTTTCCAATCGTATAATTTGCTAGCTAGAACATCTGCTTTAGAAAACGTAGAATTACCATTGTTATACAATAGTAAAGTTTCTACTGAAGAAAGAAAAACACGTGCCATAAAAGCCTTGGAAATGGTTGGATTAAGTGACAGAATGGATCATACACCTTCACAACTTTCAGGTGGACAACAACAACGTGTTGCAATCGCAAGATCATTGGTGAACAATCCTGTTATGATACTTGCAGATGAAGCTACAGGAAACTTAGATACAAGAACATCTTATGAAATTATGTCCTTGTTTCAAGAATTAAACAAAAAAGGTATAACTATCACTTTTGTTACGCATGAACCTGATATTGCAGCATTTAGCAACAGAACTATTGTTTTAAGAGATGGAAACATTATTCAAGATTATAAAAATAATAAGGTACTATCTGCAGCACAAGAATTAGCTAAATTACCTAAACAAGACGATTAATTATGAGACTATTAAATTTATTAAGAATAGCTTTTAAAGCAATCATTCTTAACAAAACGAGAACATTGCTTACTATGTTGGGAATTATTATTGGAGTGGCTTCAGTAATATCAATGTTGGCTATTGGGGAAGGATCAAAAGAAAGCATTCGTACCACAATTTCTGCTATGGGTTCTAATATGATTACCATACAGCCTGGTGCAGACAGCAGAGGACCAGCAAGAGGTAGTGGTGGCGATGTGCAAACCTTAACACTTGCAAATTATGAAACTATTAAAGCACAATCTGACTTAATTAGCTACATCACACCTGTAGTTAATGGTGGTGGACAAGTGATTAATGGATCTAATAACTGGCCATCAACAATTTATGGCGTAAATCCAGACTATTTAAAAATTAAAGTCGTAGATTTACAAAGCGGAAGTATGTTTACGGATGCTGAGGTTAAATCGGCTTCTAAAGTAGCAGTAATAGGGCAAACCGTCGTAGATAATGTGTTTCCTGATGGTCAAGACCCTGTGGGTCAAATGATTCGTTTTAATAATATTCCGTTTACAGTGATTGGCGTATTAGAGGAAAAAGGAGAAAATACCTTTGGGCAAGATCAAGATGATGTTGTGATTGCACCATATACCACAGTACAAAAACGTATACTAGCAATTGATCACTTAAACCAAATTATAGCATCGGCAATTAGTGAAGATGATGCACCAGCTGCCGTAGAGCAGTTGAGTGAGATATTACGTATCGAGCATAAATTATTAGATAGTGAAGAAGATGATTTTAGTGTGCGTTCTATGGAAGAATTGATTTCTACCTTTAGTTCTACTAGTGAAATGTTAACCATTTTATTGGTAGCCGTAGCCAGTATTTCTTTATTGATTGGTGGTATTGGTATTATGAATATCATGTATGTTTCTGTAAAAGAACGTACTAAAGAAATCGGATTACGAATGGCTGTTGGTGCTAAAGGTGCTGATATTTTAATGCAATTTTTAATTGAAGCTATTTTAATAAGTATAACTGGTGGACTTCTTGGAGTAATTTTAGGTCTTGGATCTACCATATTTATAGAAAAATTCTTAAATTGGCCCACCAGTGTTGCCTTGTATTCTATTGTGATTTCTTTTGCAGTATGTGCTGTAACAGGTATCTTTTTTGGATGGTATCCGGCAAGAAAAGCATCAGCATTAGACCCAATAACAGCTTTACGTTACGAATAATAAATTATGATTAAAAATAAAAGAATAACAGTCTTTTCGCATTTACTAGTTTGGTTAGTCCTCTTTAGTATGCCTTATGTATTGTCTTATGGGCAGGAACAAGACATAAATAGAGTTATTGCACATTTTTGGATTCCATTAGTATTTTATGCAATTATTTTCTACTTCAATTATTTTATTTTAATTGATCGGTTTTTGTTTTCAAAAAAAACAATACAATTTATTATTATTAATGTAATAATAATTGCGCTATTCATCACTTTAAAAGAGAAAATTGAAGACATCTATTTTAATGATATCATAAATAAAACAGCGAATAAGGATGGAAATAGACCACCTTTTAAAATGTTTATTTATATACAAATGCTATCGTATATGGCACCTTTATTATTTTCCATTGCATTAAAAACTACACAACGCTGGATAAAAACAGAAACTGAACGCAAAGAAGCTGCTAATTTTAAATTACAATCAGAGTTACAACATTTGCATTACCAGTTGCAGCCACATTTCTTTTTTAATTCATTAAACAATATTTATTCTTTGGTCGATATTTCACCAGAACAAGCCAAAAAATCTATTCACAGTTTAAGCAAGCTCATGCGCTATATGTTATATGAAACGAATATGGAGATAATTCCGCTTTCAAAAGAGATAGATTTTATGAAAAAGTACATCGATTTAATGAAGTTGCGAGTTTCAGATAAAACAGATGTTAGCTATAGTTTCCCAACTGAAGAAACAGGTATTCAAATAGCACCTTTGTTATTTATTTCATTGATAGAAAACGCTTTTAAGCATGGTGTGTCTGCAAGTAAAGAAAGTAATATTGTATTAAACATGACATTTAATAAAAAAACCATTTTGTTTACTATAGAAAATGATAATTTCCCTAAAAAAACAGACGATAAAAGTGGTTCTGGAATTGGGCTTAAAAATCTAGAAAAACGCCTACAGTTACTGTATCCTAATAAATATGGCTTTGAAACTCAAGTTAAAGACAACCGTTTCTTAGCTACTTTAAAAATAGAAACCATATAAATTATGAGCAACCTAAAAATTACCTGTGTTATAGTAGACGATGAGCCAATGGCTCTTAATTTAGTTGAAAGTTATGTGGAAAAAACACCGTTTTTAGTACTCAAGAAAAAGTGCAGCAGTGCTATTGAAGCAATGGAGTTTATTAAAACAGAACCTGTGGATTTATTGTTTTTAGATATACAAATGCCAGATTTAACAGGTATTGAATTTTCCAGAATGTTACCCAAAGAAACACGCGTTATTTTTACAACAGCATTCGATCAATATGCTTTAGAAGGTTTTAAAGTTGAAGCTTTAGATTACCTTTTAAAACCTTTTGATTATGCTGAGTTTCTTGCAGCAGCCAATAAAGCAAATACCTGGTTTGAATTGGTAAATGGAAAACAACAAGTTGCCCTTTCTGAAGAAAAAGAATTCCTTTTTGTAAAATCGGAATACAAACAATTGCGCATTAAACTGGCAGATGTCTTGTATTTTGAAGGACTTAAAGATTACATTAAAATTTGGTTAAAAGATAATCCAAAACCAATTTTAACACTAATGAGTTTAAAGTCTTTACAAGAAGAGCTTCCCGAAACACATTTTATGCGCGTTCATCGTTCTTTTATTGTATCGTTAAAAAATATTGAAGTTATTGAGCGAAGTCAAATAATCATTAATAAACAACGTATTACCGTTTCTGATCATTACAAGCCTAAATTTTTAGAGTTTGTTAACCGAAACTCTCTTAATTTTAATTGAATATATTTAAAGAAATAGAGGTCGAAAGCACCTTTTTGAAAAAATAGAAAATAAAATTAATTCGGTTTTCTGTAAGCTTTACGAAATATAACCATCTAAGAATTACAAGAAAATATAAACAGAAAAGCCAACGTTAAAAGCCATACACATTTGCAATTCGCCCCAGACGACACACAAGCCAAAAATTGCAAAAGAGTATGTCTTTGCCAACGCTGACAGCCGGACGAAAAAGAATAACGAAAGCACAACAA
>CAZBDF010000460.1:0-3991 GCA_964490385.1 uncultured Lentimicrobiaceae bacterium
CGTTTCGTGAAATCAAAGACAAGATTTCAAAAGACTTGAAGGGAATGGGTTTCGAGGAAATTAAGGAATATTTGAAAATCCAAAGTTCAAAATTACAGACAGAATAAGTATTACACACTACATTAATTCATGGTTCATAGCCGGTTAGCGTTCATCTGGAGGCAAAATGAATCAATCAGGGCATTTTTAGAAAATGCAGAATATAAAACTACTGCCCGTATCGCATTAGAACTTTAAACTTGAATAACTCATCATGTTTTTTACTTTATCAAAAATATTTTCAGTATTTCTATTGCCACTTACCTGGATCATATTTTTACTGTTAATTTCATTCTTTTTACGCAAGAAGTCTATGCGGGTTATTTTTAAATTGATAGCCCTGTTAATGCTACTGGCCTTTACTAACTCTTATTTAACCCGCCTGGCTGTCCGGTCATGGGAAATGCCGCAATCCTCACAATCTGAAGTTATATCACAATACGATGTGGGAATTGTACTTGGCGGAGGCCAGGTGCAAAAAGATGAAATTAGTGGAGAACTTGTTTTTCGTGGCAATACCGACAGGTTCCTCAAAGCCATTGAATTGTACAAGTCGAAGAAGATTAAAAATATTTTAATCTCGGGTGGCAACGGAAGCTATTATCATAATATGGTACCAGAGGCCCAGTTGCTAAAGGATTATTTGAGTGACAACGATATCGTTCCGGACTTTAATATTTGGATGGATACTGTTTCCAGGAATACACATGAAAATGCTGTTGAGTGTAAAAGGATTCTCAGTGAAGAAAGGATCCGTCAGACTTCGCTGCTTATTACATCCGGCACTCATATGCGGCGCTCGTTGGCCTGCTTTGAGGACGAAGAAGTACCCGTAGTACCCTTTGTTTCAAGCCAGGTATATTTGGGCGATAGAACAGATTTCGAATTTTATGTTGTGCCTAAAGTGCGGAATTTATTATTGTGGAATGATCTGTTTCACGAATGGTTTGGCTGGTTCTTTTACAGGATTTCGGGGTATATTTAATAATAAGGTGATTTTCTGGAAATTTGGTATGCAGCATTTTTGAAATCGAAATTCTTGCTTAACTTTGAACAATGAAGCTTCCTCTTAAATTTCGATATTTACTCTTCGGATTGCTATTTTTTTTTCCAATTGTCTTATTTTCCCAGGATAATAATACAACTAATCTACGCCCAAAAATTGGCCTTGTACTTAGCGGTGGCGGGGCAAAAGGAATTGCCCATGTTGGCGTATTGAAAGCTTTAGAATTAGAAGGTATCAGGCCCGATTACATTGCCGGAACCAGTATGGGCAGTATTATTGGTGGCTTGTACGCCATTGGCTACACCGTCGATCAGCTTGATACACTTGTACGGCAAATCGACTGGGCACAGGTACTCTCCAATAACATTCCACTCGAATATATTGCCTACGAGGAAAAAGAATATTACAGCCGCTACCTGATAGAACTTCCTATTAACAAATGGAAATTGCAACTGCCTACCGGGATGATTCAAGGCCAGATGCTTGACGAATTGTTGAGCCGCTATACCTGGCCTGCAAAAAGGTATAATTCATTCGACGATTTCCCTATTCCATTTCGTTGTATCGCAACTGATGTTAGCACTGGTAAAGCCATTATTTTTAAGGATGGATCACTTGCAAAAGCCATGCGCGGAAGTATGGCCATCCCTACGGCTTTCACTGCTGTAGACCTCGATACAACCCTGGTTGTGGATGGGGGTATCGTTAATAATTTCCCGGTAGGACAATTGTTTGAAATGGGTGCTGATATCGTTATAGGTGTTAATGTGAGCCATGGTTTTCAGTCCGCTTATGATATTAAAACCATGACAGGCATTTTAATGCAGGTTTCGATGATACCAAGTTCAGAAAAACTGGAAAAGCAAATTGAACAGTGTGATATTTATATCGCCCCGGACATGAAAGGTTACAGTACCTCAAGTTTTAGTAGTTATGAAGGGATTTTGGAGAGAGGCTACCAGGCTGGTGAAAAATTCAGGCCTGAATTCAGGGAATTGGCTAAAACTATCGGAGCAAATCCCAATACCAATTTTAAACCACCCTCACTCAATCCTGATTCTATTGTGATTGGAGATATTACCATAAAGGGAAACAAACTTGTTAATAGTAGTTTGATTTCATCGAAATTGCAAATCGAAAGTGGTGATAAGGTTTCGCGACATGATATTGAAATGGGTGTGAGGGGGATTTATGGTGTTAATAATTTTGAGAAAGTGGTTTATACCCTGCATCCCATGCCCGAAGTTAATACATACTTGTTGATAATAAAAGTTGTAGAAAAGACACCGGCTGTTTTAAAAGGATCCGTTCATTATGATAATATATTTGGAATTGGGATTGTTGCCAACCTCACTTTAAGGAACATACTGGGGAAATCCTCCCGCACCATAGTTGCCGGAGATATTTCGGAAAGCCCAAAATTTCGTTTCGACTACCTAAAATACATGGGCTTAAAACAGAAGTATGCTTTTAATTTCAGGTATAATTATTTGAACGAGGAAATTCCATTGTATTCAGAAGGGCAGTTAACTGATGTTGAAACTTCGACCCAGAATAATATTTCGGCAAATCTCATTTCCACACAATCATTGCGCAATAGTGTTGCTGTTGGTGTGAATTATCGGAGTGATAAGCAGAAGCAAAAATTTAATTCAATTCTGCCCGAAGGAATTAAATACGGGCTGTTCAATACTTTTACCGGGGAAGTATTATTTACAGCCAACACCTTAAACGACAGGAATTATCCTACCAATGGCAGGGAATTGTCAGTTGGGGGCCAGATGTATTTTCGCAGCCATTACAAAATTGTTTATGATAATGGTGTGGACACGATATACATTCCTGAAGGTTCATCTGGGAAAATTATTTACAAACCCGTTAGCGAAAATGAGTTTAATTCGTTAGTAGTCGATCCTTTAATACCTGCACCTTATGTTAAGGCGCAGTTTAATATTATCAGGTATTTTAAATTGGCCGAAAAGTTCCAGATGATGCCCTCGTTCAACCTGGGTTTGACCCTATCTACCGAAGTAGATGCATTGTTTCAAAGCTACAGTATTGGTGGACATCAGCGGGTGAGATATATCGACAGAAGGTTTTTAGGGCTTAACTACGCTGAACAGAGTTGGGATAATTTCGCGATGGCCGGTTTGTTTTTTCAGAATATTCTATTTAATAACCTCTATCTTAAATATGGTGGCAATGTGCTACTGCCTTATCAACATGTTCCCCTCAATAACCTCGATTCATTTAGTATGGACACAATGATTGATGACAATTCGATGATTGGATATGGTGTTGAATTAACCTATAAAAGTTTTTTAGGCCCAATTAGCCTCGGTGTAAGCAGGAACACCAGGGATTCCTATCTCAGGTATTATTTTGCAGTAGGATTTTCGTTTAACTATTCGGATTAGAGAGGGCAAGGATGCAAGGATGCAATGATAAAATGATAAAATGATTAATTGATAGAATGAGGCAATGATAGAATGAACTCGCAACGCTTATTCAATAAGCTTAAATCCGGTAAAAGGTGCAAGTGAAGACCTGGAAGGTTTGATTTCTATTGAATTGGCAAGTTCATTAAAACAGATAGTTCTTTTAGCAGAAAACCTTCCAGGTCTCATGCTTACAAACCCACTAATCTCTTCACCAACCACTCTTCACTATTCACTTCCCCGACCAGGGATGAAATTTCTCAATGGTTTCCTTCAAAAACCGTCTATCAAGGTGAGTGTAAATTTCGGTGGTATTTATGGATTCGTGCCCTAACATCTCCTGGACTGCACGCAGGTCGGCACCGCCTTCAACCAGGTGGGTTGCAAAGGAGTGGCGCATTGTGTGTGGGCTAATGGTTTTTCTAATCCCAGCCCTTTCGGCCAGGTCACGGATGATATGGAAAATCATCACCCGCGAAAGCTTGTTCCCACGCCGATTGAGGAAAAG
>CAZBDF010000461.1:0-3979 GCA_964490385.1 uncultured Lentimicrobiaceae bacterium
TCCATTTTCGAAAACATTTCAGTAGTATCAACTTGCGCTGTCATTTGTGCATCCAGTTCTGTCTTTTTCATGGCTAAGAGTTGGTTCTCATCCGCAATTAATATGTGGCTTTCAGCACTTGCAACTGATTTGTTTTTAATCATAAAATCAGCAGTAATAAGGTAGGCGGCTTTATTTGCTTTTTCGGTATTAAGGGTAATCAATACTTCAAAAAAGGGGCTGGCTGGCAGTTGCCCCCACGAAAGAATTAGCGCATTACTAATTTGGCTATACGCAACATTATCTCCTTCAACCAACGTTGCATTACAGCCCGGGGGCAAGTTTAACACCAAGTCTCCGGGATAGGCATTATCCCCTTTTTTGAAAATAACTGACAAGTCAAAATCATTTCCTTGTCTTACTTCCATTTGGTTTTCAAGCCTGAGCGCATAAATATTTTCTATTTTCTTGCCTGGAAGATCATTTTTAACAGGCTCATCAGTTACAACCAAAATCCCTTTACTTTCGATAAGCTTCAGCCCATTTTCATCAGTAAAATTTGTAATAACAGGATAAAGGCCATGTGCGCTTTCCTTCACCTTAACCTGGTATGCCACCGAAATAGACTCACCTTGCTCAAGCCTATCCCACGATATTTCAACATCATTATTCGCAACTGTTGACTTTGCATTTTGCAAATTATAAGGCATCGGCAGAAACACTTTTGGCCACCTTTGCACAAGCTTTCCTGAAGCCACATAATTGGATTCTTTTATTAGTTCCGTTACAAAAGTAAATTCCCTGCCAGCAACAATTTTTTCGGGTAAAGTGAACCCTATTTGAACCGGGCCCAAATGCCCCTCACTGTGGTTGCTGGTGTTTTTTGCGCTTGATGATACAATTAACACTTTACTATAATTGACAGAAAAACCAAAAAAATAAGCAACTCCATTAAAAGGATAAGCTGCTGGCGAAATTTTTCCAATCCCGATTTTCAATTCAAAGGAAAATGTGTTGCCGGGTGGCAGGTCCTTCCAAAATATTTTGAGTTGATGTCCATCTTTGGAAATCTTCGCATAGGGCAAATCTTCAGTAAGCAGACTGAAGCCTTTGGGTAACTTTTGAACGATTGTCATTGGCCCTACATAGCCGTCTGCTTTGCTTACTTCAAACGAAACCGCAATTTCATTTTCGGCTTCAATTTTGGTGGGCATTTCACAAACTATATCGAACAGAAAATGAGGCACTGCCTTACTATTTTGGCTAATTACGTGGCACGGTACCACCAACAGATAGCTTAATAAAAAAGTGGCAAATGTCGCCCAGGGGATATTGTTTTTAGAGGGTATCATAGATTGAATTTGAGGCCAAAAATAAGCTAAATGCTTCAAAGTGACAATGCGACAATGATAGAATGCTAGAATGATAGAATGTTAGAATGTGACAATGCGAGAATGCGAGAATGTGAGAATGATTGAATGATAAAATGTTGAGCGAAGCGCCTGTCCCTTTCGTACGGGGAAATCCCGCCTTTGCGGGGATGAAATGTCCTGCCCGAAACTTTCTTCAACCCTAAAAACCCTAAGCTGGACGAGCCCCGTCTGCCAAAGTAGTAAGGCGGGCAGGACAGGACCAAACAGGAGTTAAATAATTTCTGTCCAACAAATAGCTTTTTTTGATTTCAGATTGACGATTAACGAATGATGATTTTTGATTTGAGTGGCATCATCTAAATCTTAGATCAAAAATCGTTAATCATCAACCATCAATAATTTCTTGCCAACGACCGAAGGAAGTCCGTATGGAAAAAAGCAACAATTTCAGTTTTTAGGCACTATACACCCTATAAACCTTTTTGTGGCATTTCTTGCCCCACAACCCTTTCGCGCTTATACGACCAGGTCATCAGGATAATCGCCAGCACCAAAGATACAATGGCGATGGAGAAGGTTACGGTGTAGCCGAACAGTTCATAAAATAGAATCCCTAACAATGGTGCAAACATGGCCCGTGTTCCGGTTAAAAATAAGTGTGTCGATTGATAAATATCAGCTTCATCATCCCTGCCAAAGTAAGCCGAGCCAATATTCCAAAGCAATACCATGCTTGCAGCAAAAAGGCCATGAAAGATGATGTAAACAATCAGCGAATAATAAACTTTGATCTCTAAGAAGTTGAAATGTGCCGGAAAGTATTCGGTTATCATCAGGAAAAATAAATAGATAATGAGCGAACTGTAGGTGATAACACTGAATTTCCGTGGATCTACTTTTCCAAGAAGTTTGCCAAAAACCGGAAGTAAAACTATGGCGATAATATTATAAGAGTTCTTATAAAAAGCCACGCTGGAGTAATTCAGGTTCAATTGCTCGTAAAAGAAAATCGTGGTAACAGCATAGGTGATCATAAATGCAAAACCGTAAAACATAAAACCCATCTCGAAATGCAAATAGGGCTTATTGGTTTTGAGCAAAGCGAAGATATTTTTCACAGAATTCCTTGCCGATTGCATGATGGTATTCCTGGCAGCAATCACTTCAGGGGCTGTATAATTAATCCTTGAAAGCAAATAAACTGAAGTCATGCCAAGCACGGACACAATTGGCAAGATATAAACAAAGGCATAATTGTCAATATCGAGCAGCCAACCGTAAAGAAAAGTCGTCACCAGCATAACCACTTTATTTGCCGAAGTGGAATAGCTGTACAATTTTCCAAAATTAGTGTGGCTGTAGTTTTTTTTGAGCAGCAGGTTTATCGTAGGGTTAATAACGAGTGCTGCAAGGTAATAGATTAAAAAGATGAACAGAAATATCAGGTGGTAATACGAATTCCCGTCTATGCCGGCTTCGCTTCGCGGAAAAAATATGAGTAGAAAAAGTGGTAGGCGGGTAATTATCCCTACCCAGCGCAGAAACTTCCCGCGGTGCTTGATGCGCTTTAAATACTCATTCACAAATATCAGCAGTACAAAAACCAACATACTGAATTGAAAAAGAATCCCCAATTCGTAATTGCTTCCCTTCAGGCTTTTAATAAACACAAATTCGTTGAGTGCCAGCACACCAAGTATAAGGCCCTCGATGATCGAGTAAGCCAAATGCAGCCGGAATGTCCTGCGCTCCTCACAACAAATTTCTAATCCAAATAATTTCAATCCGATGGTTTATTTTGGCGGCAAATATACTTCAATTGCATGGCGCAGTTTGGGAATTGTAAGCTATTGAAAGCATTGTTTTACATTTGTCATGAACAATGCATTAAAGGTGATGTTTAGTTGAAAACTAAATCTAATAACATGAAAACATTAGCAATATTCTTAATGGTGGCAATGCTATCCACAAGCCTTTTAAGTCAAACCAACAAAACCTTTCACGATTTCACCGTTGAAACACTCGAAGGCGATGAGTTCAATTTAAGTTCACTAAAAGGAAAAAAAGTGATGGTAGTAAATGTTGCTTCCAAGTGTGGATTAACTCCGCAATACGAACAATTGCAGGAAGTTTATGAAAAATATGGCGGCGAAAATTTTACCATTATTGGCTTCCCGGCCAACAACTTTTTGAGGCAGGAACCAGGAAATGCTGAAGATATCAGGGAGTTTTGCACCGAAAACTATGGCGTAACTTTCCCGTTGATGGCAAAAATTTCGGTGAAGGGCAAAGATATGAACGAGGTTTACCAGTGGCTTACCCAAAAAGACCAAAATGGTGTGCTTGATTCAAAAGTAGCATGGAATTTTCAAAAGTACCTGATTGATGAAAATGGGCATCTGGTGGAAATGATGACGCCAAAGACAAAACCTGATAGTGAGGAAATAATTAGATGGATTGAAGCTGATTAAGAAATGGAAGGTATTGGGTATATAGTGTATAGGGTTTATAGGGGGAATAGGGTCTTATCAATAAAATTGTAGCTTTTTTCCATACGGACTTCCTTCGGTCATCCATACGGATTCCTTTCAGTCATTGGTAAGAAATAATTGATGAACGATGATTAA
>CAZBDF010000462.1:0-3979 GCA_964490385.1 uncultured Lentimicrobiaceae bacterium
TGGCAAGCGTAAGATTTCTAATGTTATTATATTTACTATTTACCTCAACGCTTCGCTCAAGGTACATTTTTGCGAGCTCATAGTCATGGCGTTTTTGATACATCTTTCCGATGTTAACAAGCATGTAGCCGCTGAATTCTTCGTTACCGGTCGCTAAGCAAAGCTTAAGGGCCTGTTGGTAATAAAACAATGCAGAATAATATTGCGACAGGTTTTTGTAGGTTATGCCCACGCGATTGAAAACCCTGATTAAATTATTTGTATCAGAAGCAAAACTGAAAAATGGAAGGCTTTTTTTAAAATAAATAATTGCACTGTCAGAATTTCCTAAGTAGCGAAGCTGGTTTCCGTAAAGAGAATATGTTTTGGCAATTAAGGGGAGCTTAGTATCTGCCTGGTGCAATAGCATATATTTTCTAAGGTTGGTAAATACTGAATCGCTTAAATTCTGATAGAAAAAAATCAGTGCTTTCTTATAATATACCGCGGCTACACCTTCACTATAATCCAATTTTTCAGCCAGGTAATATGCTTGTTCACAATATCCCAGGGCTTCAAGGTAGTCTTCATCTGGTATAACTGTGGCCAGTTTGTACAATTTGTCAACTTTCTCGTTGCAGTCAGGCATGTTTGCAACTACTTGCTTCAAGCTGTCGATCTTTGATAATGAATAAGCAGAATTGATATTAAAGAACAAGCCTATAAAGGAAATGCTGAGCACAATGTATTTTGCACGCGCCGCGATACTTGGATGAAAAGTGATATTATTAGGTTTCATCGGGTTTTTATTTTTTGTTATCGGGTTATTAGTCAGTGGCTGCAATATCAACGAAAAATCAGCCTATGCGATGTCGGGAGGATCATCTATGGCTGCAAATTCTTCTCTTTCCCTAATATCTGCATCACCCGATATGGTTGAGGTGTTTTGGTCCCCAACTATTACTTCGCCCATTTCAACAAACGAAAAAATAAGATATCCGCCAATTCTCTTTCTTGCCAAATCATCTTTGATACGCTGCCTCGCAAGGTCAACATCAAATGCACTCTCATACTTTAATACAGGTATTTGTACCTCTTTTTCAAATGGATCTGTTCCTGTTCCTCCTCCTGTAACCAGCCAACTGACGTATGTGCAATGGCCCAGGTTGGGGTCTGTTTCGCTTTGAAGGTTGGGTGTGTTAATCCGAATGATTTTATCATTCTCGTTCCTTCTAATTTTAAATTTGATTACCGCGTAAATCATTTTTTTACCTGGTTCATAAAGGTACTTTTTTTCTAATACTACTGGTTCATACACTTTTGCCATGATTTTAAGATTTTAATTGGTTAATTAATATGAATTATTTATGAATTAGTCAATTACCCTGATATCTGCATCCCCCGAAATGGTGCTTGTGCCCTGGCCTACTGATATCAATGCCATATCCTGGATATCGACGGATACTTTATAAGCTGCTTTGTTTTTTGTACGAAGGTCATTTTTGATTTTTTCCCTGATTTTACAGCCAAATGGGCCATTTGCGCAAATATTTCTAATCATCATCCTTTTCGCGGATGTCGGCATCTCCCGAAATTGTTGAAGTTACACTATCCACATGCTTGCCATGAATATTGAAAACTTCAGCCGTAACAGCGTATTTTTTTTGTGGGCTTTCTTGAGAATAGTTAATGAAGACGATGTGACGTTCGATATGCTTTTTCCTGTAGCTTTCACTTTTTGTTACTTTGAACTGAATTTTGTAGGGATCCTTCTTATCGTAGATTTTAGTTACTGTTTCATTTTCTTTAACCAAAATACTTGTGCTGGATTTGAGGAGCGTTTTTGTAAAGGGGGTACTTGAGGCTTCATCGTGAAGTTGGGCAACATTCTGAAAGCTTAAATGCTGTTGTGGTTCATAGAGGTTCATAATCTTTATTTTTTTAGGTAAATACTATATTTGATGGTTATATTTTTCAACTAAATTACTACATTCTTCATATGTATGCAAATATATTTTTTCAATTAGTATCTTTTAACGTTCTTGCTTTCAATTATATCAATTCGATATCTGAATTTTCGGCGGCATTTATTTTAACTCCTTTCACCCAATCAGGCATGCTTTTTAGCCTAAAAACAACTTCCACTTCCAGTTCAATATTTTCTATCTCCTCGTTGGAGTCATCCAATACAAAATCAAGTTCATAGATGCCGTCCTTTGGTATCTTATCGTATTTTTTTGGCACCAATACTGGTGCAATCAACTTTTTTAACTCGGCAATCCCCTTCGCTTTTATCGCCATCAAATCCGGCTCATTGTCGTCTTTCACAATCCGGATGTCCTTCACAAATCGTATCGTATCATTCATAATGCAATAGTAATCCTAAGTCCTTCTCAAGCAATGGCAGAATTCTACTACAAAAAATAATTAGGTAGTTTTACGTATCTATTTTTGAGTGGTGATAAAGTGTGCTGGAAGAGGCTAATATAGAAATTGAATTAATTCCATTTTTAAGCCACAGAGTGGCGAAATCTTTATAGAATTAAAATCAATAGTCATTTTTAAGGTGCAGCCCGCCTTGCCGTCGAGGCAGGCGCACCGAAATATTGATCAAAAAAATATCGTGATGTTTTTCAGCAGTCCCTAATTAGCCCTTCTTATTACCTTTGCAAAGAATTATTAAATCATACATAAATCTGAACGGTAGAAAATGATATCAGCTTCAAAAATAAAGTACGTCAAATCCCTGGGAGTCCAAAAGTTCAGGAGATTACATAAGCAGTTTGTAGTGGAGGGCCCTAAAATGATGGATGAACTTTTTACCTCTAAGTATGTGCTGGCCGAAATTTTTGCCACCTCCTCCTGGATCAGAGAAAATCAGAAGAGAGCTTCTGAATGGCAGCAAATCATCACCGAAGTTAGCGAAAGGGAACTCAGCCGACTGAGTGGCTTAAAAACCGCAAACAAAGTTTTGGCAACGGTTAAAATCCCAGATCGAAAGATTTCTGAAAAAGATTTTAACAAACTATTGTTGGTATTAGATGGTATTTCCGATCCGGGTAATCTTGGGACTATCATAAGGACTGCCGATTGGTTTGGGATTCAGAACCTTCTGTGTTCTGCTGATTGCGTTGAATTGTATAATCCAAAAGCCGTACAGGCCTCCATGGGATCACTCTTCAGGGTAAAGGTCTTTTATAATGATTTAGAGCAGATAATTACAAAATTTGGAAAAAATATTCCCGTAATTGGAACTACACTCGACGGTGAAAATATATTCAATATGCAATTACCGGATCAGGCAATGATAATTATTGGCAGTGAATCGCATGGAATTCGGGAGACAAGCCAAAAATTACTTACGCAGCGAATAATGATTCCGGCAATTGGCCCTGATGTAGAATCTTTAAACGCAGCTGTGGCGACAGGAATTATTTGTTCTGAATTTATGCGAAACAGTTTGAAATAGTTTACTTTTGCACACGTTTTTCAAAACAAATTTCTGCTACTGTTGTTGATGTTTTAAAAGAATAGAAAATGCTAAAGCTACTTATTGTTACAATCGTTGTCGTTGGATTGGCCATTGGCCTGATTGCCATAAAAATGTTTGTTAAAAAAGGTGGGGAATTCAAGAAATCGTGCAGTAGTGTCGATCCTGATACTGGTCAAAGAATAGGTTGTACCTGTGGGAAAAGTAGCAGCGAAGTTTGTGAAAATAAATCCGGGGCACACAAACATGAAGTAGAATTTGAAGAGATTACTGCTCAGTAATCATCGATCGCATCCCTTTGGTAGCAAAGGTTTCAAGTTTGCCATTTTTCCCTGAGTAAATAAAATAGGCTTCCATTTCAGGATGAAGGTCAAGAAAGTTCTTGGCCTTTTCCAATCCCATCACCATAAAAGCAGTAGCGTAGGCATCGGCAATGGATGCACTGTCGGCCATTACGGTAGCCGACAACATGGAGTGCTTTACAGGATAACCGGTTTTCGGATCGATGGT
>CAZBDF010000463.1:0-3976 GCA_964490385.1 uncultured Lentimicrobiaceae bacterium
CATCAGAGCTAATTGCAATTTTTGGACGGCGCAGGGTTGGAAAAACATTTTTAATAAGAGAGGTGTATAAAAAACATTCGGTATTTGAATTGACGGGCCTGTACAATGGTAGCAATCGTGACCAACTTCAAAATTTTCACATGCAATTAATGCTATCATCAAAGAAATTTGAGGACACTAAAATTCCTTTAAACTGGATAAACGCCTTCCAATTGTTGCAAGAATATTTGAATGGGCTAAAGAGCATAAAAAAGAAAGTAATATTCATTGATGAATTCCCGTGGATAGCTACTGCCAGATCAAAATTCCTGATGGCTTTCGAGCATTTCTGGAACACTTACTGCACCAAACGAAATGACCTGGTTGTAGTGGTATGTGGTTCGGCTGCTTCGTTTATGGTAAACAAAATCATTAAAAATAAGGGTGGTTTACACAACAGGCTTTCGCAAAAAATACGCTTATTGCCTTTTAGCCTTAATGAAACAGAACAGTTTTTGCTTAGTAAAAACATTAAGCTCAGCCATTACGACATCCTGCAATTGTATATGGCTATTGGTGGTGTGCCACATTACCTGAACCAGGTTAACTGTGGCGAGAGCGTGGCGCAAAATATCGACCGGATGTGCTTTGAAGAGAATGGGCCCCTGGTAAATGAATTTAATGAAGTATTCAAGTCGCTGTTTAAAAATTCCGAGGTTCACGAAACCATTGTTAAAGCTTTGTCGAAAACGAAAGCGGGAATTACAAGAAAAAAATTATTAGAACTTTGCAAAATGGGCAGTGGTGGGATTTTTACGAAAGCCCTGGGTGAATTAACTGAATCTGGTTTTGTGGCCCATTATATCCCGTTCGGGAAAAAGAAAAAAGACTCACTTTACAGGTTGGCAGATGAATACTCCTTATTCTATCTTAAATTTATGGAGCCCAATAAAGGACAGGGTTCTGGCACATGGGTTAAAATGTTCCCAAAACAAACTTACAAAGTATGGACCGGCCTGGTATTTGAAACCATCTGCCTGAAACACGTGGAACAAATAAAGAAAGAATTGGGAGTGGCAAAAATCTACTCTATTAATTCTGGTTGGTATAACACAAAAGCCCAGGTAGATCTTGTTATCGACCGCGATGACGGAATTATAAACCTTTGCGAGATGAAATTTTACAATGGCCCCTTTACCATCAATAAACCTATTTACGAAAATATCAGGAACAAGATTATTCATTTTAAGGAAAGCACAAAAACCAGAAAAAATGTGTTTGTTGCCATGATCACTACTTATGGAGTTTCCGAAAATGCCAATAGTCTTGAAGTGGTTACAAATAACCTAACGATGGATTGTCTTTTTGAAAAAGATTGAAAAACACAGTATTACAAAATTTTACTTAAAAAACAAAGCCTTATGAAAAACATTATTTCAATTTTTAGTATTTTATTTTTATTCTCATTAAACCTCAACGCAAAGCAATTTAAAACTATGGAAACGAAGCAACAAACTACGATGGAGAGTGACTCAACTGAAATTCCCGCATCAGAAAAATTGGTGGTGCTCTGGACCAGTGGCGACCCGGAAGTAGCCAAAAAGATGGTATTCATGTACACCTACAACGCCAAAAAATATGGATGGTGGAAAGATATTACCCTGGTGATTTGGGGGCCATCGGCAAAGTTACTAACCGAAGATAAGGAGTTACAGGAAACCATCAAAGATATGGATGAGATTGGGATAAACCTACTGGCTTGCAAGGGCTGCGCCGATCAATACGAAGTTTCGGATGACCTGGAAAAACTGGGTATCGAAGTAAAATACATCGGTGTGGAGCTAACGGATTTCATCAAGGGCGATTACCATTTGGTGACGTTTTAGGGAAGGGGATTAACCACAAAGGAACGGAGGCACAGAGTTAAATTAAAATCGGGCCATGTCGAATCTGAAGAATCAAAAGTCAAAATAAAGGAGATTGAACCTTTATTGATCCAATCTACTTAGTACAGCTTTTCCATCAAGTATTTTCTGCGAAAGCGTATGAATGGTTTCGGATTTTGCAAGGTTAAAAAAGCCTTCACGAGTTTGAATGAATTGATCATGTAAGGGACAGGGATTGTCACAGTTGCAATTTTTCAGGCCAAAGCCACACTTGTGGAAACATGCATCACCTTCCATTACATGGATGATATCGTATAGCTTAAGATTGGATTGGTTTTTATTGAAGAAAAACCCGCCACCCCGTCCTTTCATCGATTTGAGGAGTTGGTGGCGGACAAGCGTTTGTAGAATTTTCGCTGAATAGGCTTCGGGTGCTCCAATTTCCCTGGCTATTTCGATCACTCCCGGGTGTTGCTCTTTCCAGTTTTGTAACTGAATATAAACCAAGGCCCGGATTGCATATTCTGTACCTTTTGCTAACATTTTATAAGTCTGTTAAGCAGTTAATTCCTTTTCAAGTTCTATCGCTTTTTTAAACAAAACATTGCTCTCCAAATGAATGTGGCGGTGCAAATCCTGCTTAAAATCCTGTAAAGTTTTAAAGGTAACCTGATAAGTATTGCAACCGTCTGCCGGGGCGGTGAAATTATTTGTCAAGGAATTCATTTTTTCAAAACGTTCCCCTTCGGCCTGATGCTCAAGATTCATTACCTCGATGGGACCAAGGACATTACCCAACTGAGTGGTTTTGGGGCCACCTTGCTTTTGCTTTACCATATTGCGAACATATGGAAACAAAATCATTTCCTCCTTTTGCATATGCATGGTTAAGTTTCCGGCTGCTTCGCAAAAGAGTTTATTCACTTCAAATAACTCGGGATGGTTTTCGCCATGCACATCACAAAGTTTTTGAAGTTTCTGTTTGAGAAAAGGAATGTTCTCGGTCACAAAGCTGTGGTGCCTTTTCACAATATAGTTGGCCAACTCATCCAATTCAAGCTCTTCGATATACCTGGAATCGGGATCACTAACCTGCAATACTTGTTCAATTTCGGGGAGAAGCTGCTTAGGGTCGATGTTGGCGTTTTTGCAAGCTTCGGCAACGGAGATGCCCCCTCCACAACAAAAATCAATGTTGTTCTTCTCGAACAACTGAGCGGTCTTAAAATTTGACCTTACTATGTCACCTACAATGGTGTTTGTGTTTATATCCATTAGTTATAAATTTTAATTGTTTATCGGATACAAAAGTAATAATAGAATCCATAAAAGGACATAAAGGTCTTATTATAATTTATATCTAAAAGCAACCTACCTCAATTGAACATTGAACAATATAAAACCAATTTCGTACACACGGAATTGCTTAGTTTCAAAATGCAAACGGCATTCGACAAAACCACATACTACCGATTGTTATTTAAAATGCACCATTATTACACTATGCTTTTAATACCGCTTTAAATATACATCGGCATTTACCATTTATGCATCAAAATGATCCCGTACGTGCGGGATCATTTTGATGCATAAATTGGTATAGCGTCTTAGCTCAATGTCAATAAAAAAAGCGAGCCCGCTCAATGCAGACCCGCTTACAAATCCTAATTACCTAATTACAAATTCCCCTTTTAATAATAATTTACTCCCCAGCTATTTTCCCTTTCATGGGCTTCTTTTATCCATTGCGGGACAATCTCATCAACAAACTTTGCTTTTTCAGCTTCCAGCTTTTCCATTGGGAGGCCGATGTATGCCTGGGCATCTGCTTTGGTTTCGATATTTGGATATGGCACAGGATAGGATGCACCAATTTTATTCAGTAAAACGGCAAGTTCAATACGGGCTTCCTGGGATTCCTGCATTCCGGAACTAACCACGCGAAGTAATTCGAGTGAGTTATGGAAGGCGGCACCATGAGCAGCAGCAGCATAATCCCATCTGAATTGTGCGTGACGGATCAACTTGAGGATACTCTTCATTTGCTCATCAGTAGCACCATTGTCCCAGGCATGTTTTGCTTCGGCATGGGCACGTACCAGCATTTTCTC
>CAZBDF010000464.1:0-3974 GCA_964490385.1 uncultured Lentimicrobiaceae bacterium
GGTTTCCTTTGTTGTTGGTGTCAAAATCAGTAGCGAACAGATATTGCGATAACTCCAGGGCAAGAATGCGCTGGAATACGCCATGGTGGAACATGATTGTTTTGAATTTTTTCTGATTTATCTTTCCACCCAAAGGAATCCCGTTGGCGTGGCTATGCTTGACTTTATGCACTAAACCAGCCATTTCGAGCAGGGTGAGGGCCTCTTTTATTTGCTCATGGTTTGCATTGCCAGCAGCCTTCGATAAGATGAATTTATTTCCTGATTGAATAGTGACAGCCTGAAAAACTTCCTTGATGCGCGAAACCGGAATATGCTTTTTATATTTCGAAAAATCGTCATCCAGTCCGGTAATTAGCCCGTCGAGGATGCTTTGAGCCTTTTGCAGATCTCCTGTATTGATAAATATTTTTACTACTTCGGGCAGTCCCCCGATATAGAGAAATTGTTTTAAATACCTGGTAAGTTTCTGATGAAAGGCCTTATGAATTGGATAAGCTGGGCTTGCATTTTCAAGTAGTTCACATAAGTTTCGCTCATGGTTAGCCCATAAAAATTCGTTAAACGACATAGGGTACATATACAAATGTTCGATCCTTCCGATACCAAATGAGGGAATTTCTTTTAAAGCAAACTCAAGCAATGATCCGGCAGCAACAAGGTGCAAGCCGGGGCGTTTCTCATGAAAATAGCGTAGTGATGAAATTGCCTGTAAACAAGATTGAATTTCATCAAAAAACACTAAGGTTTTTCCATCTTCAACTGGTACATTGTAAAATACAGAAAGGTTTCTGCAGATCTCATCCGGGTTTAAATCCATTGAAAAAAATTCGTGGACAGAATGATCGGACTCAAAATTTACCTCCAGGAAATGACCGAATTTCTTCCCCAACTCCCGAACCGAATATGTTTTGCCTACCTGCCGTGCACCTCTAAGTAACAGCACTTTTTTCTGCGCATTATCTTTCCATTTTTCAAATTGATTGTCTATTAGCCGTTTCATCCTGTAATTTAATTGATTAGAACATGTTACCTGAAAAAGTCAAGGCAAAGATAATAGTTATTTATGAAATAGTCAGGGCAAAGATAATATGTTATTATGAAAAAGTCAGGGCAAAGCAATTAGAACATCAATAAAAACGTAAGGCAATTATCTATAAAAAGCCCCACTTCCACCATTCCGGGTTATCGGAAAATGGAAATGGGGCAAAACATGTAATCCTCCTTACCTCATCCCCCAGCCCCTTCTCCTACCAGCCTTCACTTCGTTTCGGCTGGCGAAGGGAGAAGGGGAGGGCCACCGCACATGGCCGGGGTACTCATTTCATAGGTCAATTAAATCACTAATTCAAAATCAATTTCTCGAAATGGCTGGCTGTTTTAGAATCAATCCTGACGAAGTAAACGCCCTTAGGCTGATTGCCAAGATTGAAACTGCCAGATGATTGTATTCTTACTTGATTAATTTCTTCACCAAAAGCATTGAAGATTTTGATGAAGGAACCTTCTTCAATTCCATCAATATAAACCAAACCTGTGGAAGGGTTTGGGTAGATGTTGATTTTCGCTCCTAAACCTAACAGGTCTTGAAGACCTGTTAGGTTTGCGCCTGTAATTGCCGACAAGCCATTATTAACGAAAACCTGCTCAGCATTAGGCATCGATAAATCGAAACTCACATCAAGAGGTGATTCTTCCTGAGTGGAATTATTCATCAACCTGAATTCTATTGGTTCACCTTCAACAAAGCCATCCTTGGTTTCAGTTGTAGGATCATCACCAAATAAAACCATAACCTGATTCCGGCTGGTGTTTTCTATCTCAACAACTCCACACAAATTACCTAACAGATCAAAAGCACCAATAAAATCACCTTCATCTATTTGGGTCATCGTGTTCGCAGAGATCGATACCATGTGGTTGGAAGGACTCATGTTGATATCTCCCCATGGTGATGATATCGCGTTTTGAACTTTCGATGGGATTGTTTGAGATTTCAATTCACACTCCGGGAAGTTGAAAGTAACTTCTTCGGTGAGCCTGATCTTATAAGCTTTGCCCGGTTCAAGATTGTCAAGGGTGAATACGTTAGCATCAGGCCACCAAACTTTAGTCCCGATCAAATCAGTAACGATAGAAATCTTGTCCATATGCGGGCTGAAGAGTTCATCGGCATTAACATCGCAACTACTAAGGACCGGCATATAATGCCATCCTGCTGCCAAAGTAATTTCTGTTGATGTAAACTCAGTCCCTGCAATTTCCATATCGAATCCATTATAAACCTTGATGGCGTAACCACTTTCATTGTCCCAATTGCCAATGGTATTTACACCGGCATAGGCCCAGTAGAGTGAAGTCAGGTTTTTGAGGATGATGGTTTCATCGATGTTTGCTGCAAACATATTTTCCACATCCGGATCAGTAGGAACGAGGTAAGTCGAAATGCTGTTCCATCCTGAAGTAAATGAATAATTCTGGAACCAGGCTGCCTCTAAACTGAGTAATTCCGCCAGGCACAAATCACCAAAGTTTCCTTCACAGGGCATTATTGGATTGTAAGTTGCTTGTGCAGAAAATTCTTCCATTGCGTCACAATCGTAGATCTTCCACATTAACTGGTCACCTGGAGCGAAGCCATCTTTTTCAGGAGTGATAGGATCATCTCCGTAGGCATTTATTACAACACTGGAAGTTCCGTTCCATTGCACAACTCCAGCACCGGCAAAGTCGCCTTCAATCCAATCATCACAGTCGTTATCTACACCATTGCAATAAAAAACGCCAATCCAGTCGCCCATTTGTAACGGTTCACCAAAGATATTTGGATTTGCAGCCAATGGAATATTGATGCTGTGTACCCGTCCGGTGATGGTAAACTCCCATCCTGCCGGCAATCCGCATGGATTTTCGAGGTAGTTAATGGCCGTCAGTGCCGAAAAGCCAAAGGGCCTGAATGTGCCATCATGATCGGGATAGGACTGGTCGTAATCAACCTCGACTTCCTCCACCGAGCCGGAAGCGGCAGAGAATAATTTCCAATTGATCACCTCACCGGTGGCAAAACCTTCTTTTACTTCAGGTGTAAACGGGTCATCTCCATAAGCGAACATCTGGTTGGGCTGTCCGTTATACAGCATAGTTCCACCACATTGCTCATCTCCGTTGTTATTGATGAAGAAAACACCAAGCATATCGCCAGTTTGTAATGGTGGCAATCCTGATGGGATCATGATAGTGTGAAAATCGAAAGTTGGGTCGAACGACCACGCGGGATACACCGAAACCTGGTAATCTTCAACTTCACCATCCTGTGCCAGGCCTGTAAAAGTGAGCCCTGCCTGGGAAGCAAACCTGAAACGCATAAATGTATTTCCATTTGCTGCGGAGGCTGGAATTGCAAAAGTTAGCGTATTAATTCCGGCAACTAGCAATTGATCAGTAAATATCTGATCACCACTTTCAGCCCATGCGCCATCCATATCAAAGTCCATCCATGCATTGAGGTATCCATCGACGGAGGCTGCAATTTGTATGCTTGCATTTCCGCCAGCATAAAATGTTGACACAAAGTTTACCCCATCTTCATCATCGGTATAATCCATGTCATCACCTGTTCCATCCATCGACTGCAATCCATCCACTTCGATGTCGATTATATTGCCCAGCCAGGTGAGGCCATCGTTGATATGCCGCGCACCATCATTTGCAATAAGGGTTGGATATGGGCTGTCAGGTGCATCGCCAAAGTCCATGCCGGTGGCTTGCCCCTGTTCGATTTGTATAGCATAATCCTCCACCTCGCCATTATTGGCAATTCCGCCAAAAGATAAGGGTTCGGCGTAATCGCGGAAACGAAGACGCAAATAGGATTGTCCGGCAGCAGCCTCGGCAGGAACATTAAAGCTAAGGGTGTTTGATCCGGCAACAAGTGCCTGCATATCAAAAATATGCTCATTGGGTGCAAGCCAGGT
>CAZBDF010000465.1:0-3963 GCA_964490385.1 uncultured Lentimicrobiaceae bacterium
CTCGAACCCCCACGCCTCGCGGCACTAGATCCTAAGTCTAGCGCGTCTACCAATTCCGCCACATCCGCTGATAAAAAAGACGATTCTCGTACCGTCTACTCCCGAAAATCTTCAAAGCTTCGCTTTGCTTAGATTTTCGAGGATGCTCGTCCCGCTTTGGTGGGACGGCACAATTCCGCCACATCCGCAATTGCGGGCGCAAAGATATATTTATTTTGTTTTGAGCAATTTTTTTTGATGTAAAACTTTTAATCTGTTTGCATAATAGGGCTATTTTTGTTGCATGAATTATATCGAGGATTATCAATTGTTAAAGCAATTTTTCGACAGGAATGAAAGTGTTACTGAAATGCCGGGGAGTTCATTTAGTATTCATCGCCTGCAATTTGAATCAGCAAACTATCACATATTGCCTGGTGAAGAGCATTACGAGGATAAAGGGGAGGTGTTTTCAAGGACTCCGGATTATCAAAATGCGATATCGCCCGAAATAAATGAGTTGCTCAATCTTGAAGATTCGAAGGTGTCAGAAAACAAACACTTCACTTACACCATTTTTAAACCCAATAATGGTGCAAAGGCACAAGATGTGATAATTCTTTTGCACGGCCTCAACGAAAAGACCTGGCATAAGTATTTGCCCTGGGCCAAAAGGTTGATGGAAATCACCGGAAAAACAATTGTTCTTTTCCCTATTGCTTTTCACATGAACAGGGCCCCTGCTGCATGGTCAGATTTCAGGTTGATGAATGATTTGAGGTACGTACGCGAGGGTTTGTTTCCTGCAATTTCGGGTTCATCCTTTGCTAACATTGCCATGAGTACCCGTTTGCACATTTTGCCGCAACGATTTTTTTGGTCCGGAGTACAGACTTTTAAAGATATCCTTCAACTTATTAATGAAACTAAGTCAGGCAAACATCCACTGATCAATCAAAATGCAGGATTCGATTTTTTCGCATATTCAATTGGCGCTTTCCTTACTGAAGTGTTGATGATGAGTAATCCCGAGGGCATGTTCGATCATTCGAAGTTATTTATGTTTGCCGGTGGAGCCGTTTTTAACAGGATGTCGCCGGTACAAAAAACCATCCTCGACAGCGAAGCAAATATTGCATTGTATTCATTCTTTCTTGAGCATTTCGATAGTTACCTGAAGGTTGATAAACGTCTTGCTCATTACTTTAGCCCCAACCATCCCGAAGGCTTGGTTTTTAGGTCGATGCTCGATTATCATAAACTAAGGGAATTAAGGGAAGAAAAGTTAAGGGCTATCAGCGGAAGAATTGCCTCGATCGCACTTAAAAAGGATAAGGTGGTTTCTTGTTACGAAGTACAAAATACTTTAAATGGCGCCGATAGGGATATCCCGGTTCAGGTAAAAGTTGTAGATCCTCCATATAATTATTCCCACGAAAATCCATTTCCCCTGAAGGAACAAATTAAGGAAGACGTCAACAAAGCTTTTGATGAAATTTTTGAAATTGCAGGTGAGTTTTTAAAATAGATGTACTTATTCAACAGGTTCTGGAATGAGACAAGTCTATCGTGTAAGCAAGTTTAGTAATGTCATTTATCCGCCAGCCGGCGGATGTCATTAATTGTCATTTGCGCTTCGCGCGTCATTTTTTCTGCATTTAATGACCACCAATGACCACCAATGACTATCAATGACGTTTAGTTGAAAAAAGATTCAATTTTAGCAAATCTATCAATCACCTAAATAATTTCAGGGGAATTTAACCAATACTTCTCCGCCTTTTGTTAATCCTTTCAAGTTGCCTTGCCCTGTCGAGGTTGAGGTTTACAATGGCAAATACCATAACTGCTGCACTAATCCACTGAATAAGTGAAAGCCTGGCATCGTTAAAAATATAATCGAAAATTATTGCAGATATTGGGAAAAGTAGCTCGCAAATAGTGGCCACAATGGCCTTTATCCTGGTTAATCCAAAATAATAAAGAAAGATTGCCCCCGAACCGCTGGTAAATGCGATGATGAAAAAGATAATCCAGTTTAAACGTGTGGTCACCTGGTATTGTAAAATAGCACCTGTGATCAAAACATAAACGAGCATGATGGCACTGGTAAAACCATAACGGTAAAAAGTAGCTGTTTTAAAACTGATCCTCCCTAAAATCTTCTTGCTAAAAACGGTAGAACTACCGAATGAAAAAGAGGCAAGCAATGCAAACAGGGCAGCATAAACAGTATTGTCACCCGAACCCAAATTTGGTAAATGGAAACCAAAGGTGAGGAAATAGCCTCCAATAATAGCAATGGAGGCCCAAAGGATATAGTTTTTCCCCAACTTCTCTTTTAGTATTATCGCAGCAAGGGCAATTGCAAAAACAGGCTGTAACTTTTGTAACAGTACAACTATAGTCAGGTGCTGAAAGTTAACGAGGAATAAAGCTTTAACGATGGCAAGTGTCCCTAATGCCCCACCAAACAGTGCAATCAAACCCATGTAGAAAAAATCCTGCTTCGAAAAACGCTTTAATTGATTCCACTCCCTGTAAAGGAAAATGTTCATCAGTAAAAAGGGAATGAAGTGCAGCATAAAAACCACATATCCCACATCCAGATTGTAAAGGCGCGGTGTAAGCACAATGCCGTCGAAACCCCAGAGGATGGCTGAAATGCTAACAGCAATAGCACCAAAAATGATATTTTTCTTTTCTGCGATCATATAATGAGCGTTTGCAAAAGTAAGCCAAAATCAATGCAAGCATAACAGACTGCTTGTGTTTTCCCTAAGATTATGAATTTCCTTCAGGAAACATGAGTCAATCATTTATAAATCAAACTACTGAAACCCTATGTTCAAAACTATTTATGATTTTTGAGATTCTTTTTCTGTGATTAATTTGTTATTTTGGATATTGTTTTTCTATGGCTTGCTTTACCCTGATAGCTTTGGATTAAAATACGGAGAAAATAATTATGACAGGTTTCGAGATAATTTTTGACAAAGTAGGTGTTTTGGGGCTGCTAACATTGGTCGGTTTCATTGCATACAAAATTAAGCTGGTTCCCCCTGATGTTAAGTCCGGCCTGGAAAAGTTGATTTTTAACCTCACCCTGCCAGTTTATATTTTTACCACCATTTCGGGATTTAAGTATAGCGGTGAACTTTTGCACAATGGCTTGCTGGTATTTGTATTAAGTTATGCTTTCCTTGCCTTTCAATATGGCCTGGGTTGGATAACTTCACGTGCTTTTCACCTGGATCGAAAGAAAAGTGTTGTGCACAATTTGCATACAACATTCGGGAATGTGGTATTTCTGGGCTACCCACTTATTGATGTATTGTTTCCCGGAACACCGGCATTGTTTTATGCCGCTGTGTACCATCTATCGCAAATGACTGTAATCTGGACTTTTGGCGTTTATAAACTAGGTGGCAACCAGGCAGTGGGTAATTTGAATAAATTGAAGAAACTTCTTAATCCAAACACCATTGCCTTTGCACTTGGGATTCTGTTTATGGTTTTACCGGTTTCATTGCCCGAAATTGTCAATCAAACTTTCAAGGGTTTGGGAAGCACCACACTTTACCTTTCGATGATTTATATTGGGATGCTGATGGCTGATTTTAAATTGGGCTGGAAAAGTATTGGGCTGGATGCGATTGTGTTATCTGCAAATAAACTGCTGCTTGCCCCAATTATAGTTATGCTGATTTTGCTCCTTATTAATCAGGTGTTCGATAATATTTTGAGCTTTCCGGCCTTTGGTGCCGTGGTGCTTCAGTCCGCAATGCCATGCATGGCCATTTTAGTTATCCTTGCCAAAAAGTATGGTTCCGATGAAAACAGCGCAATGGTGAATGTTTTTTTTAGCACCTTGCTTAGCCTCATCACTTTGCCTTTTTTATTTTGGTTGGTGACAGAGCTTTATGGAGCTATATAGTTTCCATGCGTATCAATTTTTGATAAATATTCATTTACGCTCAACGA
>CAZBDF010000466.1:0-3960 GCA_964490385.1 uncultured Lentimicrobiaceae bacterium
TTGCTCTAGAAAGGTCAAATTCAAGGCGTGTGAAAAATTCAAACCGCAGTCCCGTATGTACGGGATGAGGATTTGGATTTTGAGCAACAACGCAGAAGTTGGACTTTATAGACGAACACTAATTAATATAAATATCATAAGGCAACCTGGCCTGTACACCCTTGGCATTTTGCCAGTATTTTAGTTGCTGATAAATCCTGTAATTTTCGCCTAACTCAGCTTTCAGATGAGTTTCGATACTTGCCCCACCCATGATCTCCTTAAACAATTCTTCGATCGGGTCTTTTTGTTCCGGATAATCTTTTATTACATATGAATCAATCCCGGCCATCTCGGCAGCAGCATCAATGGCATCCGATAGTCCACCAAATTCATCAATCAATCCAATGTCCATAGCATCTACTCCAGCCCACACGCGGCCTTGTCCAACTTCATCAACGGCATCCCAGGTCATATCGCGGCCTTCGGAAACATGGTCAACAAAAGTATCATACACATCTTCGATGTAACCAAGAATAACATCTTTTTGATAGCCTGTTAAGGGACGGAAGGTGGACATGAAATTGGAGTTTTCGTTGCTCATGGCATAATCGAAAGTGATGCCCAATTTATTTTTCATGGTTTCTTCCAGGTTGGGGATCATACCCAAAACCCCAATGGAACCGGTGATGGTAGTAGGGCTGGCAAAAATCATATCGGCAGCGCAGGCAATATAATATCCTCCCGATGCTGCAACGTCGCCCATCGAAATAATGAATGGTTTTGCTTCGGCAGCCAGTTTTACTTCCCTTAAAATTACATCCGAGGCCAGGGCACTCCCGCCGGGTGAATTCACGCGCATCACAATGGCTTTTACTTTGTCATCTTTTCTTGCTTTACGTATAGCCATTGATAACTTTTCCGATCCAATGATTTCATCTGAACCTTCGCCTGAAACAATTTCGCCGAGTGCATAAACAACTGCAATTTTGTTTTTACGGTCCGGACGTTCTTTATTAGGATCTGGCGCATTGGTGTATTTTGCCAGGGATACCGATTCGATGTCATCTTTTTCTTCAACATCCAACATTGACTTCAATTCGGCTAAAATTTGGTCTTTATACATCAATTCATCCACCAGGCCAAATTCAATGGCTGCTTCAGGACTATTAATGAGTAAGCCATCTGCAATCCGGTTAAGCTCGTCAATCGAAATATTTCTGGTATCGGAAATTGTTTGCAAAATTTCACCCCAAAGTGCATCAATAATGGCCATCATTTGTTCGCGGTTTTCATTGCTCATCTTATCTAACATAAATGGCTCAACGGCACTTTTAAACTTTCCGTGACGGATGATTTGCATGTCAGCATCCAGCTTTTCGAGGGTGCCTTTAAAAAACATCATCTCAGCAGATAAGCCGTGAAAATCCATTCCACCTTCAGGGTTCATATAAATCTTATCGGCAGTGGTAGCCAGAAAATACGATCCCTGGGTGTAATTTTCGCTATAAGAAATTATAAACTTCCCTGATTCCTTGAATTTCACCAGTGCATCGCGGATTTCAAGCAATGTTGCCGAACCGGCACTAACGCCACTAAGATTTAGGTAAATACCTTTAATATTTTCATCTCTTGCTGCTTTGTCCAGATTGTTGAGAATGTCATTTAAGCCCAGCGGTTTATTCACTTCCATTGACTGAAAATTAAATCCCGAAAAAGGATCGGCTGGAGTCCGATCAGTGATGGCCGTATTGAGCTTCATTACAAGTAAAGTATTTTCAGCCACTTCAATCTTTTCCTGTTCCATCATTGATGCAAATGAAGTAATCATGCCCAGGAAAATAAAAAACATGATGATTGAAATAAGAAAAAAGCCCAGCATCGAGGCAAACATAAATTTAAAAAAGTCTTTCATGATATTGTTTTATTATGTGTGAATATGATTGAATTTGTGAATGCGAAAATGTTGAGAGAAGTAAAATCCCGCCTATGCGGGGCAAGAATGATTGAATGTGAGAATGTTGAGCGATGCGAAATTCCACTAATGTAGCCCTCTAATAATAATTGTGTAGATTTTTGCAAAGGGTTGTTGTTAAGAACCAATATTTTACTGTTTATGTTCTTTCCGATAGTTACAAACATAAGTATCGAAATTGTTAAGAAGACCTGCAATGATAGTAAATAATTTTCAAAAAACTTGTAGTAAATTTGACGGCTAAGATAATTATTGGGGAACATGCACAATTGTTTTCTGCTTTTGGGCAGTAATCTGGGGAAAAGGCTTGAAATTTTAAATCTGGCCGTGGATGAAATCAACAACATAGTTGGTGAGGTTATAAGTACTTCATCTGTCTATGAAACTGAGGCTTGGGGGTTTGAGACGAAGGAGCCGTTTTTAAATATGGTTGTTCAGCTTGAAACAATGTTAAGCCCGCAGAATGTGTTGGAGCGAATTTTGGGAATAGAAAAGGATCTTGGCAGGGTAAGAAAAAGTAAGGCTTATGCTTCGAGGTTGATAGACATTGATATTTTGTTTTATGATGACGAAATTGTTGATGGGCCACAACTTCAAATACCACATCCCAGGTTGCACCAGCGCAAGTTTACATTGATGCCTTTGATGGAGATATGCCCTAATAAGGTTCACCCCGGAATTCAAAAAACCATTGCACAACTTACAGCACAATGCAATGATAAGCTGATGGTGAAAAAGATTGAAACGAAAAGCAAACTTACAAGCGGGTAATTGAAATGAGCCTTTCAAAATACAATTACATATCGATTGAAGGTAATATTGGGGCGGGAAAAACATCACTTGCTACCCGGTTATCCACCGACTATAATGCCAAGCTAATCCTGGAGCAATTTGAAGACAACTCCTTTCTGCCTAAATTTTATAAGGAACCCGATAAATATGCCTTTCCATTGGAATTATCGTTTTTGGCCGAGCGTTTTGAGCAACTGAAACAACAACTTTCCGCTCACGATTTGTTTAAGACCTTTACTGTGTCAGATTATTTTATCATTAAATCTTTCATTTTTGCCCGCAAAAACCTCCCCGACGATACTTTTGGGCTCTACAAAAAGCTTTTCGATATTATCAGTGACTCGCTGCCAAAACCAGACCTGCTGGTTTATCTTTATTTAAATGTTGACAACCTCCTAAAAAACATCCACAAGCGTGGCAGGGAGTATGAATTGAACATCAAATCGGAATACCTTACAAAAATTCAGGAAAGTTACCTCGATTACATCCGCAAACAATCAAACCTGCGCGTAGTAATTATCGATACCAACGAAATGGATTTTGTGAAAAATGAAACGGATTACCAAACTCTGGTAAATATAATCTCGAAGGAATATCCCTTGGGGGTGCACACTGTAATGCCATAAGCTTTTATCCCCAAATGGTTATATGCTTTGAGAGTACAATTTCAGGTTGGGGGTGAACAACAAATTTCACACTATATCATATTTGCCTGATTTTATGAATCCTCTGCGAGGATTTTATTTGTTCATTCCTACCATGTTGTTACAATTCTGAAACCTCTACGAGGTTATTTCCCAATGTTTGAACCGGCTTCTCTGCTTAGCTATCAGGGTATCATTAGGAAGAAGAATCAGTTTTGTGCAATGAATATCTGACTTTGAAAAGTACCTGCCAGATTGTGGCTTACAGAAATAGATGGTGTTTCACAACTAATAGTTTTTAGGGAATTTTAATGAGCTTTTTGGCAGTGGTTTATACCTCGTAGAGGTTTCAGAATTGTAATAAAGTTTGATGAAATAGTTCAAGAATCCTCGTAGAGGATTCATAGATTCTTGGCCTTAAGTTAAAAAGGGAAATTTGTGGTTGACCCAAGATTGATAATTCACATATTAATCATTTCATTACTTTTGTTTAAACAATTTAAAGAAATGGTTGACTGGACATTACATATCGAATCAAATCCAAATAAACTTTTTGGGAAACCAGTAATC
>CAZBDF010000467.1:0-3939 GCA_964490385.1 uncultured Lentimicrobiaceae bacterium
CATCAATAGTTATCTCCACGAAAATCACCCTTATTCCCAAACACTTTCTATATTTGTCAATTCAAAATAAAAACGCCAATTATATATAAATTATAATCCAATTGATATGAAAGGAATTATCCTCGCCGGCGGAGCCGGAACCAGGTTGCACCCTATTACACTTGCACTCAGCAAACAACTGATGCCTATCTACGACAAGCCCATGATCTATTATCCTTTATCGGTATTGATGATGGCCGGGATTAATGATATCCTCATTATTTCCACGCCCGAAGACACCCCAAGTTTCAAAAGGCTACTGGGCGATGGTTCAAAACTTGGATGTAAATTCAGTTACAAAGTACAGCACATTCCTAATGGTCTGGCACAGGCGTTTGTCCTTGGCGAAGAGTTTATAGGTGACGATAACGTAGCACTGATTCTGGGTGACAACATCTTTTACGGAACAGGCCTTCAAGGACTTTTACAGGAAAACATCAGTCCTGAAGGTGGAGTGGTGTTTGCCTACCATGTCTCCGATCCTGAGAGGTATGGTGTTGTGGAATTCGATGACAATCAAAAAGCCATTTCCATTGAGGAAAAGCCGGAGCAACCCAAATCGAATTTTGCAGTGCCGGGATTATATTTCTATGACAATTCAGTGGTTGAAGTGGCCAAAAATATCAAACCCAGCGCAAGGGGCGAATACGAAATTACTGATGTGAACAGGTACTATCTTGAACAGGAAAAATTGAAAGTTGGCATCCTGAGCCGAGGCACTGCATGGCTCGATACGGGAACCTTTGAATCGCTTCTGCAGGCCTCACAATTTGTGGAGGTCATAGAAAACAGGCAGGGACTGAAGATTGGCTGCATCGAAGAAATTGCCTACCGCATGAAATATATTGATGCCGCCCAGCTCGAAAAAGTTGCTGAACCACTACTGAAAAGTGGCTACGGTGATTACTTGATGAAGTTGATAAAAAAATAATGTTGCAGGCCTGCCTACCGAAACGAAGTGAAGGCATGGTTACAAGTAAACAAGGGTTTAAATCCCCGACCAAAGGAAAGGGGATGCCCGCCTTGCTGGAGATACGGCGAAGTGGGCCGGCGAGGCAGGGAAACCCTGGAGTAGGAGGTGTCAATTCAGGGCCGCTATCCCTTCGTGCCTCAAGGCTTGCATCCCTTGCCGGCACAATGTCAATTAGTTAAGGTTTTTATTTACGATTGATGATTAACGAGTGTTGATTTTTGATTTGCTGAAATTTGATAATCAGGTACATCTTAAATCAAAAATTGTTAATCGACAATCAAACATTAACATCATTGTCTTAACTTATTAGCATTGCCTCGCCAGCAAGGCGGGCATTCTTTATCCGATTGAACGAAATTGACCTTACACCTGGAACAGAATAAAATAGAATAATGGATAAACTGGAAGGATACAAGCATAAGATCAACAACTTTTTGGCCGAGGAAGATTTTCAAAGAAAGCCGGTCAATCTTTACGATCCCATCGACTATACGCTTAAGCTTGGTGGAAAAAGATTACGCCCCATACTGGCCCTTGCAGCCTGTGATTTGTTCGGAGGAAACATTGACGATGCAATGAAACCAGCCATCGGCCTTGAGATTTTCCACAATTTCACACTGCTCCACGACGACATAATGGATGATGCCCCTCAAAGGAGAGGCAAAGCAACCGTTTACAAAAAATGGAACTCCAACATCGCCATTTTATCAGGAGACACCATGTTTGCCTTGGCCTATAAATATGTTGGCATGGCTGGCAAGAATCTTAGCAAAATCCTTGAAACCTTTACACAAACTGCCATTGAGGTGTGTGAAGGCCAACAATACGATATGGATTTCGAAAGCTGGGAAGATGTATGCATCAATGAATACCTGGAGATGATAAGGCTAAAAACAGCAGTGCTTCTGGGAGCCAGTCTAAAAATAGGTGCGCTGGCTGCAGATGCACCGGAGGATCAGGCAAAATTAATTTATAATTTTGGGCTAAATGCCGGCCTGGCATTCCAATTAAAAGATGACTGGTTGGATGCTTTTGGCAATGAAGCTAAATTTGGCAAAAGTATTGGGGGTGATATCCTTGCCAACAAAAAAACCTACCTCTACCTGAAATGCCTTGAAAATGCCTCTCCATCGGATAGAAAAAAACTTACTGAACTATTTTCTACTAAACCAGTCAATCAGCAATTAAAAATTGAGCAAGTGCTGGATTTGTACAATAAATATAAAGTTAACGAAGCATCAACCAAAGAAATGGAATACTATTTCAACCTCGCACTAGAGACAATAAAAAACACAAGCGCATCTGAAAATAAAAAAACTGACCTGATTGGCTTCGCCGAATGGCTCTACAAACGCGACCATTAAAAAAAGCCACCAGGACTATAATCCAGATGACCTCAATAAGATTTATACTTTTTGTTTAATTAAACTTATCTCGCACCTTCCTATTCCCCCAATGCTTTCGCGATTTCTTCGAAATTAATTTTATTTATAACAGCCATAAAAGCATCGCTTGAACTAAAACCATAACCTTCAATCGAAATAAGTGAACTATTTAGCGGTAGCTGAAACTGGTAATTCCCATCACCTTCATCGGTCATCATTCCTTTGCGCGAACCCACTTTAATGATTTTCCCACCTGCGCTGCTCAGGTACATCGAATTAGAAAGCATCATATTTACCGAAGCCAACATGGGTGAGTTGCCAACCACTGCAAGTTTGAAATAATTGTCCCAGTCATTTTCAGTTTTGAAATAGTTTCGCTCAACTGACAGGCCTCCGCCAAACATGCCCATGGCAGCTGTCCCCGAACTATCATCATCCGACAAATCAGCCTTATATCCCATTACTTCGATGGGTAGAATATCACGGATTTGAGCAATCATTAACTTTTCGAGCTCACCAATTGCCATTTGCAAGGAATTAATGGCCTCCTTATAATCCTCAGTTTTAAGGCTGGCGTTTGCTTCGTCCAAAAAATCCTGATAGTTCATTTCTTGAGCATTTATGGCCGGCAATACCAGCAATGCAAGAAAAAGTGCAATAATTGTAAATCTTGTTTTCATAGAAATAAGTTGTTTAGGTTAGAATTACGGAGACAAAAAAACGAAATAAAATGCTAATTTACCTCAACTTTAGTGAATTAATTCTGTTGACTGAAAATAAAAGCACAAAAATGTAAACACACTCAAATTAAAAATCCCTAAAGCGAACCTGTCCGCCGTAGCCCACAGTGCACATAATTTCAATATGTATTGGTACTTACGAAAAGTCAGCAGTAGTCTTCACTTCGTGAGACTTTGGCGGACGTAGGCGGGGAGTAAGGGATTCTCCCAAAGATAGGAATGCCAATGGCAGAACCCTTGTTCCAGTGCAAACCGGAAAACGGTTTTCGAGACCATGCAAACTAAAATCAAATATTGAGGTATCAGTTCAAGGAGATTTAAATCACTAAATGATTTTCTGTGATTTTAGATATTTGTATCCATCATAAGATTTGAAAAATCGCTCTCTTCTTACGGCTTCAGACCTAGTATTGAACTCTTCTTTATAATGCAAGACCCATGGCCTCCTTCCTTTGGTGTATTTTTCTTTACCCGCGTTATGTTCCAGAAGCCTTTTCTCAGGAAATTCAGAATGGCCATAGTAAAAGTTATTATGGGAAAGACTTTTCAATATGTATGTGTGGTAAGCCATGGGTTAAAGAAAAAAACCCGCCATTGTCGTCACTTTGTGGGACTTTGGCGGGCGGAGGCGGAGAGTAAGGTTCTAACGGTATTACTTTATTTCGTTTTAGCTTACTTTGTAATATTCTCTAAAACCATTGTTAACATTGAGCCACAAAGATATTAACATTTAATTAATTTCATAACATTTTATTTGTTTCTTAAATATTTGTTCGTAAATTTGTCAGTAAATATAATTCAC
>CAZBDF010000468.1:0-3918 GCA_964490385.1 uncultured Lentimicrobiaceae bacterium
ATACCAAAATCGAGGAGGATATTGAAGAGAAAAGAAAAGTTAAATATCACGAAATAAAACCCATAGTCCTCTGCCCCCACTATGTTTTGAACCGTCCTGTCGATACCAAGTATCCAAAACGGCTTCACCAATAGGTTCAAAAAAAGGATTAAAATTAAATTCGATAAAAATTTCTTTTTCATTCAAATACTACTCAGTCGCTCGCTCAAACTCTCTGTTAAAAATAAAAGATGGTATAATGGTCGTAATGGTTGCGTAATTACCGCCGACAAATGTTATAAATATTCCATCAAAAACAAAAATCAATCTAATCTAACCCACTTTCAAAGACTTTATTTGAAAAGCGGAATTATTTTAGTCTGTCTTTAACCTTGATTTTTATTTCTAAATGGAAAATGAAATCCAATCACTCACGTGCGGGACAAAGCTCAAAATCCAAAATAATATCAAATGTTCAAAGATTGAATAATTAATGCAGCAATGCTGATAAACAACTATGTTCAATTATTCATGAGCTGTGGTTCAAAATTTGAAGCGGTAGTTTTGAATTTTAGATTTGGTTATTTGAATTCCTGCCTAGCCGGCAAGGCTGATGTTTTGATTTTTGGATTTAGATATTTGAGCTTCAATTACGAAATTCATCGACTCTATGGACAGATTCTATTTAGGGTCTGTCATTGTAGTCGGGTTTTTGAAATATGAATAGCCCTGTCCTTTTGCCATTGGCATCCCCATGGGAAGGGCAGGGATTGAATTGGAAGGATGAAAAGGAGGGGGAGGCTCTGTTAATTTCATTAATCCCCCTAGATAGTGAAAAATACGGACTTTATAGACGAACACTATTTAGAGTATATCCAAACTAATTTTCTAATTACAAGATCAACTACAAAGACATTATCTTTGTTGGCTAATCATTTAAAAAAAATGACCCAGAGGAATCCACATATCAATCTTTACCACAATTTCGGCAAAGGCCTTTATGAGTGCTGGATATTCTAATCCCTCACCTTCTTTCCCTTTTCTTTATCCTCATCATTTTTCAATAATTCACTTTCAAAATGAAGGGTGTTGTTTTCGACATAAAACGTTTTGCCATACACGATGGCCCGGGAATCAGGACTACTGTATTCCTTAAGGGCTGTCCTTTGCGGTGCTGGTGGTGCCACAACCCCGAAAGCCAGGACATCAAATCAGAAACTGACATTAAGCGTATCGTTCTTGACGGGATCCCATTCGAAAAGCATGAGCAAATTGGCAAGTTAATGAGCGTGGAAGAAGTAATGGAAGTTTTAGAAAAGGAAACAGTTTTTTATGACGAGTCAGGTGGTGGTGTTACTTTTAGCGGTGGTGAGCCTTTGCTGCAACATGAATTCCTTTTGGAAATATTGCAAGCACTGAGCGAAAAAGAAATCCATACCGCCGTTGATACCTGCGGGCTGGCAAAGCAGGAAGCCTTCGAAAGCATTCTCAAATACACCGATCTGTTTCTTTTCGATTTAAAACACATCGACCAGAAAAAGCATAAAACCTACACCGGTGCCGATAATTCACTAATTCTGAAGAACCTGGAATTTCTGGTTAATAATGGGGCAAAGATCCAAATCAGGATTCCCGTAATTGGTGGGATCAACGATTCCGACGAAGATATGAAGGCTATGCTAAATTATCTGAAAACTTTTGATGGAAAGATCAAGGACATCCACCTCCTGCCCTACCATTCGATTGCAACAAACAAATACAACCGACTAAAAAAAGACAATAAGCTCGAAGGTTTAAAGGATTTTGATAAAAAAGATTTGATCCCAATTAAAAATAAATTTGAAGCAGAGGGATTTAAGGTTAAGATTGGTGGGTGAGCGAAAGTTGCGGGTTGCGAGTTTTACAGCTAGCAACCAGTTACCAGAAACCAGTTACCAGCAGCAATAATCAGATAAACATTAACAGACATAAGATGAACGAAAGAATAAATAAACTCAGAAATGAAAGCCTTGAGGCAGTAAACCGCATTTCGGCTGAAAGGGCTTTATTGGTAACTGAATTCTATAAGAGCGACGAAGCCATGAAATTATCAGTGCCCATGCGCCGCGCGAAAGTCTTCGGGTACATTTTAAAACATAAGCACATTTGCATCAACGATGGAGAATTAATCGTTGGAGAACGTGGCCCCGCACCAAAGGCCACACCAACCTATCCCGAAGTTAGCTTGCATTCACTTCAGGACCTGGACATCCTGGATGCACGCGAAAAGGTCTCCTACAAAGTAGATGAGGAAACACGCAATGCTTTCCGTGATGTGATCATTCCTTTTTGGACGGGCAAGAGCAATCGCGAAAAACTCATGGCCAACATGGATCAGGAATGGCTGGATGCTTATGCAGCAGGCATGTTCACTGAATTCCAGGAGCAGCGTACACCGGGGCATACTGTGGCCGGAGATAAGATTTACCACAAAGGCATGCGCGATATCCAGCAGGATATTCAAGCTACCATCGACAAATTGGATTTTTATAACGATCCCACTGCACTTGATAAGCGTGAACAATTAAAAGCTAATCATACCGTGGTAGAAGCTATCATCATGTACGCGGAGCGTCATGCCATAAAATTAGAAGAACTGGCACAGACAGAAAATAATAAAACAAGAAAAGCAGAACTGTTAAACATGGCAGCGATATGCCATCATGTACCTGCAAACAAACCACGCACATTTCACGAGGCACTTCAGTATTATTGGTTTGTGCATGTCGGTGTGATTACCGAACTCAATCCATGGGACAGCTTTAACCCCGGCAGGCTCGACCGAAACTTACATCCTTTTTATAAGCAAGAGCTTGAAGCAGGTACTTTGACAAAAGAACAAGCCACCGAAATCCTCCAGTCATTCTGGATAAAATTCAATAATCACCCTGCCCCACCAAAAGTGGGGGTAACTGCCCTCGAAAGCAATACTTACACCGACTTTGCTCTCATCAATCTTGGTGGTTTAAACGCTGATGGCTCTGATGCAGTAAATGAGCTAAGTTATGTTTTGTTGGATGTAATTGAAGAAATGCGCATCCTGCAACCCAGTTCGATGGTTCAATTGAGTAAGAAGAATCCTGACCGCTTCATCCAACGTGCGGTCAAGATCACCAAAACTGGCTTTGGGCAACCCTCCATTTTCAATACCGACGCTATCGTGCAGGAACTCGTTCGTCAGGGTAAAACCATTGAAGATGCACGCAATGGAGGTGCCAGTGGTTGTGTTGAGACCGGCGCATTTGGAACGGAAGCATATTTCCTGACCGGATATTTTAACCTGGCCAAGATTCTTGAAATAACCCTTAACAATGGTTTCGACCCACGTACCAAAAAGCAAGTTGGCCTGAAAACCGGCGACCCAAAAAATTTCAGGACTTTCCAGGATTTGATGGATGCGTATAAACTGCAGGAAAATCATTTTGTTGATATAAAAATCAAAGGAAACAATATCATCGAAAGGCTTTTTGCCGAAAACCTTCCTGTTCCATTTTTATCGTTGATCATTGACGATTGCATCCAAAACGGAAAAGATTACAACGCAGGTGGAGCAAGATATAACACCAGTTACGTCCAAGGTGTTGGACTTGGAAGCCTTACCGACAGCCTTACTGCCATCAAGCACCACGTTTTTGATAAGCAAACTATTTCGATGGAGGAATTTCTGACCGCCATCAATAAAGATTTTGAAGGCCATGAAGCGTTGCGTTTTAAGCTTTTGTACGAAACCCCAAAATATGGCAATGACGACGATTATGCCGATGAACAATTGAAGGAAATCTTCGAGATTTTCTACAACTCGGTAAACGGAAGGCCAACCGCCCGCGGTGGCACATTCAGGATTAACCTACTGCCTACAACCTGTCATGTATATTTTGGCAGTGTTATCCAGGCCATGGC
>CAZBDF010000469.1:0-3910 GCA_964490385.1 uncultured Lentimicrobiaceae bacterium
AAGTTTACAAAAGCCTCATAATCTATTATTTTTCAGGGACCGGCAATGCAAAACATGCAGCCGAATGGATTGCTGAGATAGCTGAAGAATTGGATATCGATACACAGTTAATCAACATTGACCACCTTGAAAAAATCGTATTCCCTAAATCGGAAGAAAAAACACTGGTAGGCTTTTGTTCACCAACACATGGCTTCAACCTGCCGCCTGTTATGCTCAAGTTTATCTGGAAATTCCCGCGAAGAAATCAAACTGATGTTTTTATCCTGAACACCAGGGCAGGCATGAAAATGTCGAAGTTATTTTTACCCGGCATAAGTGGCGCTGCACAGGTTTATGCTGCCCTGGTATTGATGACTAAAGGATACCGGGTTCGGGGCATGCAACCTTTAGACTTGCCCTCTAACTGGATTTCATTGCATCCCGGCCTAAAGCAAAAAGTAGTGAATTCGATTTTTGAACGGCATGAAAAGATCACTAAAATGTTTGCTGAGAGAATCCTTTCGGGAGGAAGCAAATACAAAGCCCTGCTCTCTTTGCCTATTGACATCCTGCTTTTTCCAATCGCCATCGGATATTACATCATCGGCCGTTTTGCCATTGCCAAAACCTTTTTTGCAGACAACAGCTGCACACGTTGCAGGCTTTGCGAAAAGCAGTGCCCGGTGAATGCCATTAAAATGATTGAAGGCCGGCCTTACTGGACCTTCAGTTGCGAAAGCTGTATGCGCTGCATGAGCAATTGCCCAGAACGTGCCATCCAAACTTCCCATACATACAGCATTGGTATCTGGTTTCTATTCGCGAGTTTATTCCTGCCCTGGTTGCTAAGGAAGTTTTACAGCTTCGAGTTTATCCACATCAATTCAAATTCATGGCTGGCCAGATGGGTTGAGGATGTCATCCTGTGGGGAGTTGGTTTAATGGTTATATTTTTGTTTTACCGGCTGAGCCACTATTTTCTGAAGTTTACTTTCTTTAATAACATTATGGCTTATACTTCTTTTACAAAATACAGGTTCTGGCGGAGGTACAAGGGAGTGAGTAGTGAGTGATTGAAAAAGTCACGCTGTCTTGGAGTTCTGAATTTTGATAGTTTTGCATTTCCAAATCAAAATCAAATGATCAAGATCACCGACGAATTTCTGGATGTCACTTCCGCGAAAGCGAAAACCGTGGAGCGAAAACGGATGAATTATAATTTTCATCCCCAGCTTGAAGACCCGATTAACCGGATGCTGAACGCCATGGAGCCGGGAACCTACATCCGGCCACACAAGCATGAAGATCCGGATAAGTTTGAAATCTTTCTGGCATTGAGAGGGCGCTTTGTTACCATCATTTTTGATGAAGAGGGAAATATAACTGATCATGCTATTTTGGATAACCGTGAAGGGAAATATGGTGTTGAAATCCCAGAAAGGGCCTACCATATGCTGTTATCGCTTGAACCAGGATCGGTAGCTTATGAAATTAAGGAAGGTCCTTATCGAACTTCTACAGCGAAAAATTTTGCCTCATGGGCACCCGTAGAAGAAGACCCGGAAGTGGAAAGTTATATCGAAAAACTATTATCGGAGATTGGGGTATCAGTAAAAAGTTGATATTATGAACATAAATACATTTAGATTCTTCAGAAAAAAGCCTCTACTTTTTGAGATAGTCAACCCGCTCAACAAGTTTGTTAAAATGGAGGCTTTCAGTGGTATCATGCTGATCATTGTTGCAGTGCTTGCCCTTGTTCTCTCCAACTCAGGCTATTCTGAAGGATACTTTGCCTTTTTTCAAAAAAAATTTACCATAGGCACCGAAGGTTTTGAAATAAGTAAATCGCTCTTGCATTGGATCAACGATGGCCTGATGGCTGTATTTTTTCTTTTGGTTGGATTGGAGATAAAACGCGAAACACAAACCGGGGAACTTTCGACATTCAGAAAGGCTGCTTTACCTGCCTTTGCCGCTGTTGGAGGAATGCTAATACCTGCTTTCTTCTACGAAATCTTCAATATTTTTGGCGAAGGCTGGCCTGGTTGGGGGATCCCCATGGCAACTGATATCGCCTTTGCACTTGGAGTGCTGACCTTGCTTGGCAAGCGGGTTCCTACAGCCCTTAAGCTTTTCCTAACGGCACTCGCTATTGTTGACGATGTAGGTGCTGTTTTGGTTATTGCAATTTTTTACACTTCCAAAATTGCATTGGTTCCGATGTTGCTCGCACTGGCGATTTTTGGATTATTATTGATCCTTAATTATTTAAAAGTATTCAGGGTTTCGGTTTACCTGTTTCTCGGCTTCTTCCTGTGGATAGCTGTTCTCAAATCAGGTATCCATGCAACGGTAGCAGGTGTTATGCTGGCGATAGCCATTCCGGGAAGGGCAAAAAACTCGGTGGAAGAGTGTGTGAGTTCGAATGAGGCACTGCTCAATAAACTGAAGGATAGTACCCATATTGATCCGGATGATCCGAAAAAAGGAAAGAAGTTGGTAAATGCCATTTCCACTATCGAAGATAATTGTGCACATTCGGTATCACCCTTATTGCGCCTGGAGCATTCCCTCCATTCGTGGGTTGCATTTTTCATCATTCCACTGTTTGCCTTTGCCAATGCCGGCATTGTGATGAATAGCTCGCTGCTTGGCGATATTGGTAATCCGATTGCACTTGGTGTATTGTTTGGAATGGTTTTGGGAAAGCCGGTGGGAATTGCATTTTTTGCATGGATGGCTACAAAATTCAAACTGGCTTCACTACCAGATGGGGTGTCATGGAAACATATCATCGGGGTTGGATTCCTTGGAGGCATTGGATTTACTATGGCTATTTTTATCGACAACCTTGCTTTTGCTACTAACCAATACAACATTGAAATTGCAAAGGTGGCCATCTTGCTTGGGTCAATCCTTGCCGGAGTAATTGGTTATGTAATGTTGTTCAGGTTGGGGAATCCTGAGAATAAATGACATTAATCAATATTCGTAGCATGGATAAATGGGGCATAGTGTCTAGTAAACTAAATTGTTGCTTTTTTCCATACGGACTTGCTTCGGTCGTTGGCAAGAATATATTTATGATTAACGATTTTTGATTTAAGTTGTACGTCGATTCTGTCAAATCAAAAATCTCATGCCGTTAATCGTCAATCTGAAATCAAAATAAGTTAGTGGAAGGGATGCAAGCCCCGACGAAGGAAGGGATGGCGGCCCTTGAGGTAAATTAAAAGTGCAGGGTGAATAGGGGAAATTAGGCATAGATGGAAAAGGGTTTTGGGGATGACACTTTAAACCCAGCAAAGGCAGGACTTCGCTATCCTCAACATTGAATAAAAACAATAATCGAAAGATAGATTTCAATAATTAAACAACTTCAAAATGGCACCACAAAAACCATCAATACCAAAAGGGACAAGGGATTTTACACCCGAAGAAATGGTGAAACGTAATTTTATTTTCGATACCATCCGTAAAATATTTCAACTTTATGGATACCTGCCCATCGAAACACCGGCAATGGAAAACCTCTCGACTTTACTTGGGAAATATGGAGAGGAGGGAGACAAGCTTTTATTCCGGATTTTAAATTCAGGAGATTTCCTGAACAAGGTGAAAGCTGAGGAATTTGAAAGCAAAAACTCAGGCACTTTTGCAGGACAGGTTTCCGAAAAAGGGTTGAGATACGACCTAACCGTTCCATTTGCCCGCTTTGTAGTACAGCACCGCAACGAAATCAGTTTCCCTTTCAAACGCTATCAAATCCAGCCCGTCTGGCGCGCCGACCGTCCACAGAAAGGACGATACCGCGAGTTCTACCAGTGCGATGTGGATGTGATTGGAAGCAATTCACTGCTAAATGAAGTGGAACTTGTTCAGATGGTGGACGATGTTTTTGCCCGGCTGGGCTTTAACGCCGAAA
>CAZBDF010000470.1:0-3903 GCA_964490385.1 uncultured Lentimicrobiaceae bacterium
CGGGCAGTAGGGTTTATATTCAGATACCCTTCGATATAAGTTATACTTTCAGTGGCCGTCTGTAATCGGTGATCTGTAGTCGGTGATCGGTAATTGGTAATTGGTGGACGGTGATCGGTGAACGGTGATTGGTAGTCGGTGACTGGTCATTGGAGAAACTCAAAACTTCCAAAAAACCCTTAATCAATAAGATCAAATCCGGTAAAAGGTACTAGTGAAGACCTGGAAGGTTTGATTTCTATTGAATTGGAAGGTTTCTTAAAACAGACAGCTCTTTTAGTAAAAAACCTTCCAGGTCTCAAGCTTACAAACGCCAAACATTGAACACTACTCGTAAACCTTCACTTCGGTTTCGCCTTTTAAAACCCGCATCCCATTCATGGCCAATGCCTTCATTTCATCTTCACCAGGATATACATGCACGGGGGCAATTTTATGTGTGCGTTCAATAATTTGGTTAACAAACCATTTAGAGTGGGCCACACCACCGGTTATCAAAATAGCATCAACATCACCATTCAATACGGTACTCATGGCACCGATGTATTTAGCCACCTGGTATGCCATGGCTTCATAAATCAAGCCGGCAAATTTTTCTCCGGTCATCATTCTCTCCTCAACTTCATAGGCGCTGTTTGTTCCTAGAAAAGCCATCAGGCCACCTTCGCCTTTTACCATTTTCATCACTTCTTTCTGGCTGTATTTTCCGCTATAGCACATGCGTACAAGGTCTCCAACCGGCAGTGTTCCAGACCGTTCAGGTGAGAAAGGGCCTTCGCCATCGAGGCCGTTGTTTACATCAATCACACGTCCTTTGCAATGTGCACCAACAGTGATGCCGCCACCAAGATGGGCAACTATCATGTTCATATCCTCGTAGGTACGCATCATGAATTTGGCATGGGAGCGGGCAACAGCTTTTTGGTTCAGGGCATGGAAAATAGAAACCCGCTTGAAGTGGGGATTGCCTGAAATTCGGGCGATTTCATCAAATTCATCAACTACAACAGGGTTGGCAATGTAGGCTTTAACTCCGGGTAATTGACTTGCAAATGCATCAGCAATTAATCCGCCCAGGTTAGAAGCATGCTCACCAACAGGGCTGTTGATGAGGTCTTCCTTCATCCGCTCGTTTACCTCGTAAACTCCAGATTCGATGGGTTTAAGCAAGCCGCCACGGCCTACTACAGCTTTAACAACTTCTTCGCTAACCCCACCATCATTCAGTTGTTTGGCAATAATGTCCTTGCGGTATTCGAATTGATCGGTAATTTTCTCGAACGGCGCCAACTCCTCAGCATCATGTTTAATGTTTTTTAAAAACACAGGGTTCATGTCCACAAAAACAGCAATTTTTGTTGATGTTGAACCCGGGTTGATCGCTAATACTCCAGTGCCTTCCATAGAATGATTAAAATGCAAATTTACAAGATTATGCCAGAATAGAAACTTTGGTTGGCTTTAAAAGGTTGAAAAAATGGAGTGATGGAGTACTGGAGTAATGAAACAGGTACATGTTTTTTTTGATCATAACAATACTCCAATACTTCATTACTCCAGTGTATTGTTTTATCCAATATTTGCTGCCAGTGCAATTGAAAGGAATTTACTCTTGTCGCTGTCCGATCTTGATGTTAGAACGATAGGTGCAGCAGCACCCATAATAACAGCTGCCGAAACTGCGCCACCAAGGAAATTGAGAGTTTTGTAAAGGATGTTTCCACCGTCGATATCTGGAGCCAAAATAATATCAGTATCTCCGGCCACTTCGCTGGTTATGTCTTTTAATTCCGCAGATTTTCGTGAAATTGCATTATCAATTGCCAATGGGCCATCGATAATACATCCGGTAATTTGCTTGCGGTAGTTCATCATCGAGATGGTGGCTGCATGCATGGTAGCTTCCATTCGGGGGTTCACGGTTTCAACAGAGCCCACTATTGCAACCTTTGGGTTTGGGTTTTGAAGCTTATGGAATACCTCAACAGCGTTTTTAATGATGTTGATTTTGGTTTCAAGGTCGGGGTTTACATTCATGGCAGCATCAGTTACACCAAGCAACTTATGATAGTACGGGGATTCAAATACAGCAACATGGCTCAGGGTACCTCCCTTGCGCAATCCAACTTCCTTGTCCAAAACTGCTTTCATCAGGGTTCCGGTCCCAACATTGCCTTTCATCAGGATTTCGGCTTTGCCCTCTTTGATGATTTTAGTGGCCATTTTTGAAGCTTCTATTTTGTCTTCAATATCGTAGGTTTCGAGCTTGCTGATGTCGAAATTTATACGTTTGGCAATGGCTATTATTTTTGGCATATCACCCACAAGAATGGGTTCGATAATACCCTGGATAGTTGCATTTTTTACTGCGAGCATGGCATCTTCATCCCCTGCTGCTGCCAATACCAGTTTTCTTGTTTTTCTGTTCCTGGCTTCATCAACCAATTCTGACAAGTGTTTTATCATCTTCAATAAATTGTTATGAGTGTTTTTTTTGAAATTTCAAAATAGGTGGCAAAAGTAAAGCAATGCTTTGTAATTCTGAGGGGTCGAAATCTTACAAATCTGTACAAATATGGATTTGATGATTTGTCGATTTGATAATTTGGAAATGAACAAATCGTTAAAAGTGAAAGCAAATTTGCATACCGTTATCCCGCACGTATGGGATTAAAATAATGTAATAATTTACTCACTATAAAAGTCAATCATCACCTGGATTGCTTCCTTGCAGGCTCCACAAAATTTGTCTTCTTTAAAAGTGTTCATCAGGCAGTCGTAGGAGGGGCGATAAACTCCTTTGGCCGTATAGCCACCACCTTCGAATACACCCAATTTACCGATGTATTTATCCGTCGCAGGAGTTGGGATTGGAGTTTTTCTTTTTAGCAGATGTTTCCATTTTAAATCGAAATCAACAAGGGTGGTTAAGTTGGGTTCCCAGGGTTCGATATCCAAGGGATAAAAATCACTATACGATACCTCATCATTGTAATATTCATCACCTAAACCTGCAAAGCCATGACCGAGTTCATGGATGAAAATTTTTGCGGCCGATCGGTTGCTGTTCACCGAAACAGAATAATGGTTGTAGATGGCACCACCGCCATATTTCTGGTGGTTCACCAAGATGTAGATTTGGTCGTAAGGCGCATTGGCAGCTAAATCCCTCACGCTTTTATTGTCGGTAGTCATGCAATACCGTTCGCTGTCGAAGGTGTAAAATGAGGTATTGAGCAGGGTCTTTTGCCAGATGCTATCGGCAGGAATGTCGCTTCCTGTTTCGGGCGATGGGGCCAGGATGCCGTAGATATTGAAACGGTTTTTATTTTCGGTGTAAGGATCAAATGAAAAAAGATGGTTTGCAAAATCCTGGCAATCTTTAATAAATGTGCCCATTTCACTTTCGGTATAACCTTCGGGTAGGATTACAATGTCGATTTTTTTTGAGGCTTCGCCAGAAACTTGTACATCAAAATATGGGTATTCGAGCCTTCGTTCTGTTTTAATAAAATAGCTGTCGGCATCTACCAAGTATTCAAAGCTCTTTTCAAAATCACCACTATCATTTCTCGAATAGAAATCAACCCTCACATCATTTTTCGGAAAGGGGAAAACCACGCTTTCACTAAATGATTTTGTTGTTTGTTTGGCTTCTGCCGTGGTTTGCCATTCGCCAAAGAGGGTAGAATAACCACGGGAATAAATCACCTTATCTTCTATAGGATCGACCACTTCAAAAAAATACATGCCATATCTTAGGGTATCAATAAGGTTCATTTTTGATCCACCCCAAAACGGTTCACTTATTGTTTCGTCAAAAAAATAGGCTTCGGAACCTTGATCACCGGCATGCACATAGTCGATGCGCATGGTGTGGTTGTGGAAGTATTTGTTGAACTG
>CAZBDF010000471.1:0-3898 GCA_964490385.1 uncultured Lentimicrobiaceae bacterium
TAACGGGACTCGTGGTTTCATTACCTTGCATTTTCCTATAAATATAAAGTCCCTAACGGGACTGGAGACTCTTGTAATTTTACAATTGACTTTCAAAAGCTACATTGTGTGAATGAGACCAATCTAAAAAGCCTAACCAGTAAGAAAATGTCACAAAAACGCTAAAACTCAAAATTTCACGAAATCGGAGTAATGGTAACTACTGTCCCGTTAGGGACAAAATATTTCTAGAAAACAGAACAAGTCAATTGATAAGTCCCGTATGGGACGTAATATTTTTTTATTTCCGAAAACCTTATGCCATGAGCATGACAATGTAAATCAGGTAGATTCAAACACATCTCCGGCACATCAAAATAATATTTAGCCCAAAGCATCCGCCCTAAAAACACTTATTTATTTTGTTGTACTTTTGCCGACACAAAAAAAATACCTATGCACGATTTTCCAGTTTTAACATTGCCTGCTCTACTGCAACGATCAGTTAAAAAATTTGTTGACCGCCCGGCAGTAGCCTTTGTTGGTGAAGTGCCAATAACTTACGCCCAGTTCGAAGAGAAGCAGCAAGCAGTTACTGCGCTTTTGGAGAAGCTAAAAATCCAACCCGGCGACCGTGTGGCTTTGTTAAGTTCCAATATGCCCAACTGGGGCATCACTTACTTTGCCATCGTTTCGATGGGTGCCGTCGTTGTCCCCATCCTCCCCGACTTTAGTGAACACGAAATAAACAATGTCCTCACCCACTCCGAATCAAAAGCTATTTTTGTTTCCGGGGGTCTTAAAGCCAAAATCAGCAACTTTAAAAAAGAAACGCTGGAGCACCGCATCCTGATTGAAGATTTTTCAATATTGGAATCAGAACGGTCACGGGTCCGTTTCAAGGAAGGGTCAACTCCGAAAGAAAAATACGCTGTTGCCGAAAATGACCTGGCAGTAATCATTTACACATCAGGGACAACCGGAAAATCAAAGGGCGTAATGCTCACCCACAAAAACCTTGTTTCCAATGCCATCTCCAGCGGAGGGATTCAGGAAATCAATAGCCTCGACCGTTGGTTATCTGTCCTTCCCCTTTCGCATACTTACGAAAACACAATCGGTTTCATCCTGCCAATCCTAAAAGGTTCCAGCATTTATTACATAACCAAACCACCAACACCTGCGGTATTGCTTCCGGCACTCAAAGCGGTGCGGCCAACGCTAATGCTCACGGTACCATTGATCATCGAAAAAATTTACAGAAATAAAGTTTTGCCGTCTTTCAATAAAAACAAGCTTACAAGGGCATTGTATGCTATACCTTTTTTGCGCAAAAAATTGAACCAAATGGCCGGCAAAAAACTGATGCAGACCTTTGGAGGTGAATTAAAGTTTTTTGGAATTGGTGGCGCCAAACTTGATAAAACAGTGGAAAAGTTTCTGCGCGAAGCAAAGTTCCCCTATGCAATTGGTTACGGCCTTACTGAAACTTCGCCCTTGCTTGCAGGAGTAAATCCACAACGTACCCGATTGCAATCTACCGGCACAAAGCTCGAAGGGGTTACCTTAAAAATCCACAACCCCGGAAAACTCACCGGCGAAGGCGAGATTTGGGCAAAAGGCCCCAATGTAATGAAAGGCTATTACAAGGAGCCGGAACTTACCAGGGAAGTAATGACCGAAGATGGCTGGTTTAAAACCGGCGACCTTGGCATCCTTGACAAAACCAACTATCTCTATATCCGTGGGCGCAGCAAAAATGTAATTATCGGTCCCGGGGGCGAAAATATATTTCCTGAAGACATCGAATCTGTTATCAATAATTTCAAACATGTTGCCGAATCACTTGTAATCCAACAAAAAGGAAAATTAGTCGCCATGGTGCATTTCAACACCGAAGAAATTGAAGAGAAGTACAAGCACATGAAAGAAGGATTTTCGAATTATGTTGAACAAAAATATGAAGAATTGAGCCTCGAACTGCGCGAGTATGTCAATACAAGGGTCAACAATTTCTCGAAAATCCAAATAGTGAAACCCCAAAAAGAAGAATTTATCAAAACAGCCACAAAAAAAATCAAACGGTTTAAGTACCAAAGTACACCTGTATAAGATCAGTTTTGTGGAGTATTCAATAATTCATTTTTCCCAATCAAATAAAAATCAATAATTAATCTTTATGAAAATAAAATTCTTGTATCTAATCCTAATAGTTGCACTGGTTTCGTGCGATAAAGATGATGATGAAGAAAAATACGCCGGTCCGGATTTTTTAAAAAAGGGCAACGAATGGGTATATGATCTATCGATGACATCGCCAGGCATCAGCCAGTCAGGTGATTTTTCGTACAAGGTTATTTCCCATGATGACACTGATAACTATTCCGTAAAAGCAACCACACAGTTACAGGGCTTTGCGGCAGAAGTCGAGACCGAAAATTGGGCAGTTGATAATGTTTTTAACCTTGGCCGTGATATGAACATGGTAGGTGTTGGTGATAGCTGGAGTGAACCCAAAGATGGCGTGGACTATTACACTACGGTACTTGAAGATGGTGTAGAAGTTACTGTTCCTGCCGGCACTTACATTTGCCGCAAACTAAAACAAACACAATCAGACAATACCACACTCGTGGGCTATCATTACTATAACGTGGATTTTGGTGTAGTACTAACAGAAGTAAATTATCAGGAAACCATACAGGGTACAACTTATACCATTGTTATGGATACAAAACTAAGATCCACTAACTTTTAAGGGGCGTGCGACAAATCTCCACCACGACCCCTAAATCCCTTGAAAGGTATTTTTTTTGAATAAAATACCACTAACTTGAAAAATGATCCTACTTTTGTGCGCCATTAATCAAAGTGAAAGTAGTATAAGCCGCGTGCAGCGGCACATCTGTTAATCCCAAAAAGAAATTCATTAAATTTAATTTTTTATAAACCTTATTATTTAAATCTTATGAAAGTAAAATTTCTATTATTAGCATTGGTAGTTGCATTGGTAGCCTGCAACAAAGACGACGACGACAAAGGTGACCCGGCAGGTGGTGTCGATTACCTAAAAGTAGGCAACGAATGGGTGTATGAAATGACGATGTCCATGACTGGTTTCACAATGAGCGGTGAAATGTCGTACAGCGTTGAGGAAAAAATGGCAGATGGCACCTACAAAGTTGTTGAAACGACCCAATTTGAAGGTAATCCATCCTATTCAGAAACCTATTATTGGACAGAGGACGATGTTTTTAACATTGGCCACGACATGAGCGATGTGAGTGTTGGTGATAGCTGGGACGAAACTGATGAAGGCATTATATACACTACAACAGTTGTTGCAGTTGATGAAGACCTTACAGTTCCTGCAGGAACTTTTTCCTGCACCAAACTCAAAAGTACCCAATCGGACAATGAAGACCTCGAAAGCTTCTCCTATTTCAACGACTCCTATGGTATGATCCAAATAGAAGCAATAAGCCAGGAAGAAGAAGGTGGTGTTGTTGTAACGGTTGAAATATACATGAAAATGAAATCCAAAAACTTCTAAGCAGTTTTTTTTAGGATTAAGGTTTGCCCCAAAGTCTAAGATTCGATTTTTATACCTCAAGGCAAATAACCAAAAAAGGTGAAGCAAGAAATTGCTTCACCTTTTTTTATATCACTACAATTTTATTTCTCTCTCGAAACGCACAAATTCAAAACACATAACGCGCAACGCTTTCTACTCATACCTAAGTACTTCTACCGGGTTTTGCGTAGTGGCACGAATTGATTGCCATGAAACGGCAACAAGTTAAAAACTCGTTTATTTCGCAATTGTGCGCTAACAAAAATGGGCTAAATATTATTTTGATGTACTAGTTCTACTTTACTAAAATAACTTTCCTCAATAATACCTGTCAATATCCGCCTG
>CAZBDF010000472.1:0-3897 GCA_964490385.1 uncultured Lentimicrobiaceae bacterium
CATCATAAGCTGTCGAAAAAATAATCAATGGTTTTTCATCCAGTATTTCCAACATCTCAAATCCGCTAATTTTAGGCATTTGAATATCCAAAAAAACAATATCTGGTTTAAGTTCATTAATGGATTTTAAACCAGAAAACCCATCTTCGCATTCTTCTAAAAGCCTAATTTCAGGATGTTTATCAAGGTACCTGATAATTACCTTTCGTGCGAGTTCTTCATCATCGATGATGATGGCTGTTATTTTATCTGTTGAAATCATGTTGTATCTTATTTATTTGCTTGCTGTGGAATTTTCAAAGTTACTTTAAAATGGTAACTGCTTTTTTCGATTTCAAGCAAATCGGTCCTTTTGTAATGAAGCAGCAGGCGTTTCCTGATATTATCAAGACCGATGCCCTTACCTGTTGACGACAAAGTTCCAGTGGAATAGTTGTTACTGATCATTATAATCAACTCATTATCCTCAAAAGCACAATCAGTGGTAATTGTAATCGCGTCCGTGCTTTCATTCACACCATGTTTTATTGCATTTTCGTAAATTGGCTGTAGGAGGAGGTTGGGTATTTTCGCCTCAAGGCAAATATCTTCAATAACTTCATCAATGTCCAGACGCTTGCCAAAACGAATTTTTTCAATGTCTAAGTATTTCCGGCTGTTGTCGAGTTCATCCTTCAAAGAAACCTCTTCATTATCATCCTTTCTTACCGTATAACGAAGAAAATCTGATAACTCCAAAACCATTTCCTGGGCCTTATCCGGATCAGCAAAAATGAGTGAATTTATCGAATTCAAACTATTAAAAAGAAAGTGAGGGTTTATTTGTGCCTTCAGAAGATTTAATTCCGATTCCTGCACAACCTGCTTCAATTCGGATTCATTAATGAGCTTTTCATGGTAGTTTCTATAGTAATTGATCAGGTAATAGATCATCACTATGAGGGCGTACAAAAGAATGCCATAAACAAATCTCCATGGTAAGGTTGAGCTTAAAAAATCAGTATAGACAGTGTTGTTGCTAAACAATGTTACCAACAAATAGTACCCGCCAAAAAGCCACATCAACACAATGATGCCGCCGGTAACAAGGTGGTCGGCCAAAATAAGATGATAGGACTGTTCGCTGATGGTCAGGTATTTTACAATGTACCAAACACCAATTCCAAGAAGAAACAACAAAACTGTGTAAACTACCGCATCTGCAGAAGCAATAAGCATATTGAAGCCAAAAAAGAAATACATGATTACAAAGTGCAACAACATAATTAAGCACCAGGAAACGATATAAACGAAAAAGTTTTTTCGTTGGGTAATAATTGGATTGAGCATAGCGTAAATTGTAAAAACCCGACAACCAATTAAAGTATGTCGGGTTTGGCTTAATTAATAACTCTTAATTTCTCCACCCCCAAATAACACAAGCCCTGTAATATTCATGCGTTTCGTGTTATCGGGTGTCAACGATTTGCTCTTGTACCTTTTATCGGTATATCCTCCAAAAATTGCGGTAACGTCCACATTAATTTCCCAGTCGGAAGGGACAATAAGGGTAGTTCCACCAAACATGCAAAACATCTCAATATTATTGTTCCCTGAGGAAAGGCCCGACTGCATCAGGTTAATTTCTGAGCCCCCGAAAATACTTGTAATTTTTCCACCCCTGAAGTTTTTACTGGTAATGGTTTTTTCTGACCCACTAAAAATACTTACTTCATCAATCGTATCACTTCTGTTACCGGTAAAAGTGCCTTCAGGTCCTTCGGGTTCATTATCGTTGTATGGCCCAAATTTTCCTGCAACTGGCTTTCGGTTATGTTTCAAGATTACGGCTACACCAATTATTATCAGTATTATCGGCCAAAATACAGTCCAAACATTGAAATAAAATATACCCAATCTGTTGACCAGAAAAACACTTCCAATTGCGATAAGTATGATACCGCTGGTTTTATGCTGTGGTGAGAATAAATTGTAAATCCCGATAACGATCAGCAGCATTTGCCAGGTGAAAAATATATTGGTAAATTCATAGGGAAGCCCAACAATGCCATTGATCAGCAATAGAAAACCTGCAACAATGACCAGTAAGGCAAAAAACATCGTCCTGGATTTGGTGTTGGGGCTTGAGCCCTTGTAATTGTAGTCTGTCATGATTTTTTAGTTTTACGATTATGAAACAAAAGTAGGGCGATGATCATGCGACAACAACAACAAATCGGTGAATGGCTATTGGGTATCGGTGAGTGGCGAAAAATGTTTGATTGGTGCTTTGGATTAATATTTTTTGATTTCTGGTTCTACTGATCCTCACTCACACAACAAAAATAAAAAACGGCTAATCATCAATCTAAAATAAAAATAACCGCTGGTAGGGGTCTGTCCTAAATAGCCCCTATGTCTTTGAAGTCGGTACTTTTCCGTGACTCCGGCATTTATGCCGGAGAATAATAAATTCGACACTTGCCTCCCCCGCCTTTTCGCTGACACTGCCTTCGGCAATGTCAGCGAAAAGGCGGGGGTTATTCATCCCTTAAATCCTGTCCCAGACTTTAAAGTCTGGGCTACGGATATTGCATGGAAATTACTTTAAAGACAGACACTAATTAAGCTATGTAAACCCTTTTGTCCTTTTGCCCAATCACCTCACCAACAATTGAAGTCATAGGGTATCCGGCCTGTTTGAGTTTTTCTACCATTTCGGCAGCTTTATCGCCAGGGGCGCACATAAACAAGCCTCCAGAAGTTTGCGCATCGAACAAGAGCATTTTATGGTTGTAATCGATATTGTCATTAAACGCACAAAATTCTTCAGCATATTCTTTATTCCTAAAGGATGCGCCCGGGATTACACCCATATCGATCAATCCTATTACCTCATCAAATACAGGCACTTTCTGAGCCTCCAAACGAATCGAAACCCCACTGCCTTCAGCCATCTTTAGTGCATGCCCAACCAAACCAAAGCCCGTGATATCAGTGGCACATTTTACTTCATAGTCAGCCATAATTACAGCAGCATCTTTATTGAGTTGCTTCATGCTGTCGATGGCAACGCGGTAGGTTGACTCCTCGATGAGTTCATTCTTCCACGCCGACACAATCACACCGGTACCCAGGGGTTTTGTCAGGATCAACACGTCTCCGGCTTTTGCTGCAGCATTGGTAACAATTTTATTGGGATGCACCCATCCGGTAACGGCAAGGCCAAATTTTGGAATATCATCGGTAATGGTATGTCCACCCATGATAACACCACCTGCTTCGGCAACTTTATCCTGTCCCCCAAGTAAGATTTCTTTTAATACCTCCAGAGGCTGATCTTCTGGAAACATCACCAGGTTCATCGCAGTGATTACCTGTCCGCCCATGGCATAAATATCGCTCAATGCATTGGCAGCAGCTATCTGGCCAAAATCGTAGGGATCGGAACACACCGGTGGAAAAAAATCGGTGGTCTGAACTAATGCATAATCATCATTGATTTTGTAAACACCACCATCATCGTGTGTTTCGATGTCAACCAGCAGGTTTTCGTGGGTTATTTTTGGAAGCCCATCCAAGGCCTTTTTTAATTCGGCAGCAGGTAGTTTAGCTGAACATCCGCCCTGATCGACAAGTTTTAGTAAGTCTATACTCATAGTGAAAAAGTGTGTGTTGTTGAAGGGTTAAATAGGTAAGGGAATATGGAGTGATGGAGTGATGGAGTGTTGGAGTCTTCCTCCTTTGCAAAGGGGATGCTAACACCGTGATAGAAAAAAAGTGTATTTTGGAAGTGTAATTGAAACTCGGTCTGGATCATGCATTTTATCATTTTATCATTTCACCTTTCCACCTTTCCATCTTTCCACCTTTCCACCTTTCCTTGCTTAAAAGTTAATCACTTTATCTGCCTTGAGC
>CAZBDF010000473.1:0-3880 GCA_964490385.1 uncultured Lentimicrobiaceae bacterium
TGCTGGTGGAGATGGCTCTTATTACTTTTGGCCAATGAAAAAACTAACGATAATAATTGTAGCTTTTATTTTAGCCTCATCAGCAATCTTCGCACAGGATGAACAAACAGAAATTGAATTAGCAAAAAAGGCGCAGGACCCAATTGCTAATATGATAACTTTTCCTATTCAAAACATTTTCACACTATAAATGTTTTAATACACTATGAAAAACTTATTTAAGAAAGCCAGTTTGGTATTGGCAATTGCACTGCTTACTATTCAAACAGTAAATTCTTTTGCTTCGCCAAATCCTGAAGACCAGGGCTGGCCTAAAATAATAGAAAACGAAAAAGGTAAAGTAATCATTTATCAGCCGCAGATAGAAAGCTTTACTGGTGAGCGACTGGAAGCCAGGGCGGCAGTATCAGTAACTACTCCCGAAATTACCACACCCGTATTTGGTGCTATGTGGTTCGATTGTAAGGTTTCCACCGATAAGGATGAGCGTACTGTTGATTTAATTGACCTGACGGTTTCAGCAGCCAAATTCCCGGAGTCTAATGAAGAAAATGTGGATAAGCTCATCAGCTTTCTTGAAAGGGAAATCCCCACTTATGATATTCATATTTCGTTGGACAGGTTATTGGCCGATTTGGAGATGGATGAAAGTGGTACTACCGTAGCTCCTGATTACAACAACGTAGCTCCCGAAATTATTTATTCCACCAAACCTGCTGTTCTCGTGTATATTGATGGCGACCCCATTTTGAAAGATTCGGATATTAAAGGACTTGAGTTCGTTGTGAATACGCCATTTTTTATTGCCAAGGACACCAAAATTGATGAATACTATATCAAAGGTGGGGAACATTGGTTTAGCTCGAAAGATCCAAAATCAGGCTGGGACAATATTGAAAACCCGCCAAAAGATGTGGTTGAGCTGGCAGAGAAAAATATGCCCGAAGAGGAAGCACCAGCCGATAAAGAAGGTGAAGCTGCTGATGAAGTTCAAAGTGATGTAATCCCTGAAATTTTTGTCAGGACAACACCTGCAGAGTTGCTGCAATCGAATGGTGATGCGGAATATTTGCCCATCGAAGAAACTACCTTGCTTTACATGAACAATACCGACTCCGACATTATTATGGATATCCGCACACAAGAATATTATGTGTTGATTTCCGGGCGCTGGTATAAATCTGCTGATTTAACGAGCAACAATTGGGCATATATTAACCCGGATGCATTGCCCGAAGAATTTTCAAAGATTCCTTCTGAATCGGATTTAGCATTTATAAAAGCTTCAGTTGCTGGGACGCAGGAAGCCAAAGAGGCAGTATTGGAAAATGACATCCCTCAAACTGCAGAGGTAAATCGTGAAGATGCTTCCCTGGAAGTGACCTATGATGGAGACCCACAATACGATTATGTGGAAGGCACCAAAATGAAGTATGCAACAAATACTGAAAAATCAGTGCTGCTCATCGATAAAAATTATTATTGTTGCGATAACGCGATTTGGTTTATGTCGAACAGCGCAACCGGTCCCTGGGAAGTTTGTGTTGACGTACCTGATGAAGTTCAGGACATCCCACCTGAAAGCCCGCTTTACAACGTGAAATACGTTTATGTTTACGATTACACGCCTACTGTTGTTTATGTTGGCTACACGCCTGGTTATGTATATTCCTACTCTTACATGGGCTGCGTTTATTATGGTACGGGATATTATTACCAACCATGGTATGGATCCTATTATTATCCACGTCCGGTAACCTATGGTTTTGGTGTGCATTACAATCCATACACCGGTTGGGGTTTTTCGATGACGGCTTCAAGAGGTTGGTTTAGTGTGAGTGTTCACTCCGGTGGATATTGGGGACCTTCTGGTTATCGACATGGATACAACAGGGGATATGCTCATGGCTACAACCGTGGGGCAGCAGCAGGATACCGTGCCGGTTACAACCAGGCACAAAGAAACAACGCATCCAACAATGTTTACAAGAATAGGTCAAATGGTGTGGCACGCACAGGTGGCCAGACCTACAATCCGAAAACAGGACAGCAATTGGCCCGTAACACAAGACCTGCTAACAGTGCAAGTCAAAGACCTCAAAAAGCAAATGCTGCCAATAATGTTTACACCGACAAAAGCGGCAATGTATATAAAAAAGACGGCAGCAACTGGCAAAAGCAGGAAGGCGGCAAGTGGCAAAATGCATCATCCAAAGATTTGAAAAATGTTGACCGCTCGAATAAGCAGACCAGAGATGCCACCAGACAGCCTAATCAAAATATTGACAGGAGTAATAAACAGACCAAGCCAAGCCAACAGCCTGCTCAAAACATCAATAAACCACAACAGCAACCTGCTAAAAACAATACCCGACAGCAACAGCAGAATCGAAATATTAATAATTCCACAAATCAGCGAAGTACCCAGGATAATTTAAACAGGGACGCCAGTTCACGCGACAGGGGAACCCAGCGGAGCAACAATTATCAGCAAAATAAAAGTAATTATCAATATAATGCACCGGCAAACAGAAGTGGCGGCGGCAGTAGGCCAAGCGGTGGTGCTTCACGCGGTGGTGGGAGAAAAAGGTAATTTTAACAAGTCAGGGCTTGACTTAAAGTCAAACCCTGAATAGCCAGTCACCGGGTGACTTGGAACCACCCGGTGACTCAACTCTAAAACCCAAATGAACTACCACGATCCACGCATTAAAGGGATAATATTTATCCTGATTACCACATTTATTTGGGGCTTCCAGGCCATTGTACTCAAACTGGCTACCAATCTCATTGATTCGGCAAATATTGCCTGGTTCAGGTTTGTAATCGCATTTTCATTGTTGTTTATTTATTATGCTGTCAAAAAGCCCACTTACCTGAGAATTCTCAAAAAACCACCTTTATACCTTGTTTTTGCTGCCTTTGGTTTGGCTGTTAATTATCTGGCTTTTAATTATGGTATTCAATATACCTCGCCTAATATTGCTGTGCTTGTCATTCAATTGGGCCCCATTTCGTTGGGCCTGGCCGGGTTCTTTTTGTTTAAGGAAAAGATAAGCTACCGACAGGCCTTTGGCTACTTACTTGCCGGGGCAGGCTTGCTATTATTTTACTTCGAAAACCTTAGCCAACAAAAGGGTGATTCGGGCCTTTTTAGCCTGGGAGTTTTGCTTATTGTAATCTCCGCCCTGGGATGGGCTGTTTTCGCTTTTTTTCAAAAAGTGCTTACCAAAACATATCCACCAGGGCAGCTCAACCTGGTTGTATTTGGGCTCCCGGTATTATTGCTGGCACCATTTATTAAGCTTGATGGATTTATCGGCCTGTCGCCATTGGCATGGGCTTTATTGATTTACCTTGGATTAAATACCCTGGTGGCTTATGGCTTTCTGGCCCTTGCATTAAAGCACCTCGAAGCCAGCAAAATCAGCGTAATGATTACCATCAATCCAATCATCACTTTCGTCACAATGGGCATCCTTACTTTTATCGAGGTAAGTTGGATTGAACCCGAAGTTTTTACCTTAAAAATTATTGTCACAGCCCTGATTGTCCTGGCAGGTACTATATTGGCAGTGGTATTTGCAAAGCCAGAGAAACAAAGGGATGTGAGGGGATTTTTAAAGAGAAATAGAAAGTAGTGAAGTTTATGAATATCAATTTGAATATTTATTGATGAACTTTACAATCAGGGATTTTCAATAGCCCCGACTTTTAAGTCGGGGGGAGAATGAATTTATAGATGCTCTCCCCTCGATTTCCTTATTAACTGATTAAAAGTTATCTTTGTCTTTTCAGTAAAAACTAAAAACTTAATATCATGATTGTTACATATTTATGTCCACATTGCAGGGGCGCAATAAACGCAGGGAACAACATC
>CAZBDF010000474.1:0-3874 GCA_964490385.1 uncultured Lentimicrobiaceae bacterium
AGTCGAAGCAGGTACAATCAAAAATTAAGATGCTCGAAAAGATGGACAAGGTGGAGCTCGAAGAAACCGACGGTTCATCCATTAGGTTCAGGTTTCCGAAGGCACCGCATTCGGGCAAGGTTACGGTGCGTTTAGATAAATTATCGAAAAGTTATGGCGATTTTTTGGTCTTAAAAGATATTGAAGCAGAAATTGTGCGGGGTGAAAAGGTTGCTTTCGTTGGGCGGAATGGTGAAGGCAAAACTACGCTTTCGAAAGTAATTGTTGGGGAACTGCCTTATGATGGGATTTTCGATCTTGGCCACCTGGTAAAAATCGGGTACTATGCCCAGAACCAGCACGAGATGCTCGATATGGACCTTACAGTTTTTGAGACGATCGACGATGTTGCCACCGGCGACTGGCGAACGAAGGTCAAAGGCCTATTGGGCAGTTTTCTTTTCAGGGGCGAAGACATCGACAAAAAAGTGAAGATCCTTTCGGGAGGAGAAAAGTCGAGACTGGCACTTGCAAAAATGCTGCTTACACCCGTAAACCTGCTTGTGCTTGATGAGCCTACCAACCACCTCGATATGGTTTCGAAGGACATTCTAAAAAATGCCCTGCTTCAATACGACGGCACACTGATCATTGTTTCGCACGACAGGGATTTCCTTACCGGCCTCACCGAAAAGGTAATCGAATTCCGGAATAAAGGCATCAGGGAATACATTGGGGATGTTAACGAATTTCTGGCGGTGCATAAAATGGAACACCTGAATGAACTGGAGAAAAAGAAGCGGAAAGCTTCGGTAAACACCAGTTCACCTGCATCGCAAAATAAACTGGATTACGAAAAGCGGAAGCAGTTGGAAAAAGATCAGCGAAAGCTAAGTAATAAGATAAAGAAGAACGAAAACCGGATTGAAGAACTTGAAACTAAAATAGCAGAAAATGATGCGAAGCTTCAGGATCCGGAAAAATATTCAAATGAGATCAATTCGGGGGATTTATTTCAGAAATACGAAAACCTGAAAAAAGAACTTGCCGCAAAGATGGAAGAATGGGAGGAGCTGCATTTGGAGCTGGAGATACTTAGAGACAATTAGGATTGTGGAGTCAGATTGCTTCGCTTCGCTCGCAATTGTCTCGGTTATAGCGAAACTAAATTGATAAATATTGATTCTGGAAAAAGACTTTGCGAGGAGTCCCGCACATGCGGGAACGAAGCAAACCGTTTCCACACTTACACTTTCAATACAAATACCATGAAACTACAAACCTTAACACCCAACATGCTGGTGAACAGTGTAAATGAAACTGTGAACTGGTACAAAGAAAATCTCGGATTTCAATTGCTCATGTCAATCCCCGAAGAAGGCGAAATGGATTGGGCCATGGTGCAACGTGATGATGTGTCCCTGATGTTTCAAACCCGTAAAAGTTTGGCCGATGAACTTGCGCTTTTTGCCGACATTCCTATTGGCGGTAGTTTATCATTTTTTACAAAATTGGAAGGCCTCGGTGAATTGCATGAAATGATCGTTGACAAATCAGCCATTATTAAAAAGCCTTATGAAACTTTTTACGGGATGAAAGAGATTATGGTGAAAGATTGCAACGGATACTACCTCACTTTTGCCGAGGAGATTGAGAAGAAGGAGTAGTACTTTAAATTGGTTTAAATGCTTTTGTCATTTCAAGACTCCATTTCCTATTAAACTACAATCAAATGAATTGTTAAATTGGAATAGATTTCTCCCTACGGTCGAAATGACAAAGTCGTAGTTTATTGAAATGGGGGAAAGGGAAAGCGGGCGCGGAGCGCCCGCTTTCCCTTTCCCTACTTAATATTTAGGAGCTTTGTCATTTCGATGGAGCGCAGCGACTGAGAAATCTATTTTTACAAAAGCAAAAACCTGGAAGGTCTTTTTATTCATTTCCATGTCAATACTTTACACATAGTTGTCATTAGTATGAACATAAGGAGGAGGAATCTATCTTTTCGTTTATCCACCTTGTGACGAGGAAGACAATGAACCTATCAAAAAACATTGTTAATGTAGGTTTTAGATGAATCCTGTGGAATTTTCTACCCCTCAATCAAACTTAAACCATTGCTGATTACATTTACCAGGTCAGGATTTTTTTCCTGCTTATCAATCAGGTAATTTCTAATTTCCAGGCTCAATTTATTATTGATTCCTGAGGTTTCAGCCAGCTCAAGTATTTCCATCGGCAACAGCCAATCATCGGGGAAATCATTTCTTAGTGTTTCCCAAATTTCCTGAAGCGTATTCATTCCTTTCTTAGTGTCCCTAATATCCCGGACCTTTTGATAAAGTATGTGCATTTTTTTTGCTGATTCAGTATGTTGAATCTTATGCGTTTTTTCTTCCGGGACTTTATAGGTCAATTCAAAGGCGTCAGCATCGGCTGGTCCTGAAAATGCTGATGAAATACGCTGGCCTACAGCCATGTCGAATTTGCCCCACTGCGGCTGAAACAATGTTTTATCCTGAAAAGTAACCGTACAATCCGAAAAAGTGAATAAAATGTTTTTGTGTTCTTTTCTTAGAATTGTATCCAGAACCCCTTCCACAAGTAAACCCGATTCAAACTCAATACGACTTTTGCGTCCCTCAATAATGCCCATCTCTTCCAGTTCAGTAATGGTCAATAATTCGAGTGGAATTTCGCTATGCTTGCTCTTGCCTATGGGCGATCCAAATCCGTCTTTGTGATATGATTTGTTATGCCCTTCCAGTTCAATGCCATTAAATGCCAGTTGTGTTGGGCCGCTGGCTTTAATGTAAGCTGGTTTATCGCATGAACTGATAACTTCAGTAAAAGTTCCCGAAACCTGCAAGCCTGAACTGTATTGAAGAGTGGCTGTATTTTCCGATTCAATCGCTTTTGAAATACCATACATGCCACCACGGCGCAGTGCCATCCTGTCGGCAAACTGGTTCAATACATTGATCAGCGTTTCAAAATCAGGCGTTACAAACAATTGGGGCTGCCGGGTAGTAATGTCGAAGCCAAAATTAACAGTATCAATATTGTAAGGCAATTTGTCCACATCGTCTTTCAGGCAGCTAAAGCTTTCGCCAATAGATGAGAGCAATCCTGCTCCGTATATTTTTGGCTTGTCGAGGTCACCCACGAGTCCGTATTCAACCGTCCACCAATGCAGGTTTCTGATGAGCGACATTTCAGATGGTTCACCGATCTTATCTTCAAGTTTGGCCAATTCTACTTCCGCTTTTTCAATGTCCTTGGCAGGTGTGTAAGGGTCAGCTTTTATAATCGACAGGTGCCTGATGGCTTCATAAAGTTCATAATCCTTTGCTGATGAGAAAGCCTTCGAGCCGATTTCGCCAAACAGGCGAAGGTACTCAGCATAATTGCTGTCGGCAATAATTGGTGCATGACCAGCGGCTTCATGAATGATATCCGGGGCTGGTGTGTATTCAAGCTGATTCATTGGCCTGATGTCGGCAGCAATCACAAGTACTTTGTAAGCCTGGAATTCCATAAACGCCGCCGGTGGGATAAAACCATCCACGGCCACCGCTGACCAGCCAATCTCTTTTAAAATGCGGTTCATGCCGTACATATGCGGAATGCTGTCCACGTTGACGCCGGTTTTTTCCAGGCCCTCAAGGTAAGAACTGTGCGCTACACGGCTCAGGTATTTTACATTTTGTCGCATCACATAGCGCCAAACCGCATGATCTTCAGCAGTGTATTCGTTGTAAGGCTGATCAATTACCAAATTCATCAAATGCTTTGGCAATTTTTCCAGTATTTCATTCATCTTCATAATCAGTATCTAAGTATTTTCAAATTAACTTTAAAATAAACCGATTGTATCGGGAAAACAAAAACTATA